>JAIRXN010000033.1 GCA_031268245.1 Treponema sp.
GCGGGCCGTTATCCCCTTGCCCCCTGCGTTCACAGTGCGGCCTGTCCCCTGCCGGGAAACAAAAGGCAGAACACATTGCCGGGACACGGCGAAATAAATGCCTCCCTCCGGAAATCAAGCCGCATGACACCCGCAAAGTGGTGTCATGTGACACCAAAGTGGTGTCACTTTGCCTTTGCCGCGGGGGAAGCGCCGGCGGCCCTGCGGAAACTCTCCGCTGCGGCAGGACTTCCAAAAGACAGGGCAACTTTAAGTTTCCTTTTTGCCGGAGCCTTGCGGGACAGGGCAGCAGGAGCCGGGGTAGATGGCAGAAGGCAAAACATATCGGATGAAAGGCAGCGCCGGCTCAGAATTCTTTCGGACAGTTTCCCCGCCGGTCCTTCCCGGGGGAGCTATGCCTGCGGGGAACAGGGCCTTGTTCTGGTAAAAGGCCCGGCTGTGGGATCTCTTGAATCAGGCGGCCTCTTCCTCTGCAATGCTCCATTCGATTCCGAACGGGATCCCAGGAGCGGGGCCCTGGTATACACCGGAATTGTTTAAAAATCGGCCCGGAATGCCGAGACGCCTTTTCCGGTCTCCGGCGCCTATTGGAATAAATTCCCACTTGCTTTATACTGTAAAGTGTTATGATTGATCACAATATCATTGATACCCTTACTCTCAGGAGCCGTGATTTTGCCCTCCGCTGGAAGGAAAAGATTCGCCAGAATCCTCAGCTTAAGCATTACAATGAGATGAGTGACGAAGCGCTGATCCTGGCGGACGCCGTCTTTTATCCCCTGCTGGCCCGTATTCTTGATCGGGGGCTGGATCGCTCGGAGGTGGGCGACTTCTTTGTAAAGCTGGGGAAAGGGCGCATGAAGGAGGGGTTTCCTGTTTCCGAAGTGATCTATGCATGCAACCTGGCCCAACAGGTAGTGATTCAGTTCATCATGACCGAGTATGCGCCGGAGAATCCGGTACAGATGTACCAGTCCATGGATGTAATTACCAGAATATCGGAGTTTTTTCTTTTGGGAAGTTTCTATACCACCAAAGGTTTTCTTGAAGCTACCTATACCAGTATGAGCAGTTCCGACAAGGTTTCCGAAGAGCTGCTGAAAAAGTACTTCAAAGATGACTTTTTCTTCAAAAAAGATCAGTAAGGAAATAATTTATGGAAATAAAGGAATCCCTGGAAGAGTTTAAAACCATCATCTCGGTTCCCCTTTCCAGGCCTGTCCATATCCTGGGCATGGAGCTTGTTTCCATAGATATCAACGAGACTGTCATCATTTCCTGGGTGGTTATGGGCATCCTCATTATTGCGTCCCTCGTCCTTACCCGAAAGCTAAAAGAGATACCCAGGGGCGCTCAGGCAATTCTGGAGATGGGCATTGAATTTCTCGATAATTTTTCAAAAGACCACTTCGGTCACCGGGCAAAAATATACGGCCCCTACATCGGGACGGTTTTTCTCTTCCTTCTTGTGGCCAATATTCTTCCCGCGGTTTCCCCCATGGCGATTTCGGCCTTCAACCTGGAGCCGTCCTTTGTCATCAAGCCGCCCGCCAGGGATATCAACCTGACTGCGGCATTGGCCCTCATGTCAATCCTCATCGTGTTCTTCGGCGGCCTCCGGGCGCGGGGGCTCAAGGGCTGGGCGCGGAATCTGCTCAATCCGGTGCCCATGATGCTTCCCTTTAACCTTTTGGAGTACATCATCAGGCCCCTGTCCCTCTGTCTGCGGCTTTTTGGGAACATTCTCGGAGGCTATGTGATCATGCTGCTGATTGAACATGCACTGCCCATACCGGTCGTTGTGCCCGTGTTCCTTTCCCTGTACTTTGATTTCTTCGACGGTCTTATTCAGGCGGTGGTATTTACCTTCCTGACAACCCTGTTTGTGGCAGAAGCGGTGGAGGTTCCGGAATAGTTAGAGTCTGTCCCAAAATCAAGGATTTTGTAAATCCAGGATTTTTAAATCCAGCGATCCGGCAGGATCATAATTGCGGAACGGCAACCTTAGATTGCTGAGCTTGTTCCGAAACTGAACGGGCTCAGTAAAGAGATTTTATAACGGAGGACTACATGGAAACGAGTTTGTTGTTTTTGATCGGGGCGGGCATTGCGGTAGTGGCAGGCCTTGGCGCAGGTATCGGCATCGGTATTGCTACCGGACGGACAGCCGAGGCAATTTCCCGGCAGCCTGAGGCTTCGGGGAAGATCATGACCGCCTTCTTTCTCGGTATCGCGCTTGCGGAAGCCACCGCTATTTATGGCTTCGTGGTAGCAATTCTCATCTTTACCAAGGCATAAAAGATGATCAGCCCTTCGGCAGTTACCTTCCTCATCACGATCATCAACATCGGGATTCTTTTTTTTATACTCAGGGCGATTCTCTTCAAGCCGGTGAGCAGATTTATGGAAGCCAGGACAAAGAAGATAGAGGAAGCTCTTGCCAATGCGGAGCGGGAGAAGACCCAGGCTAAAATGCTCCTTGAGCAGCGGGATGCTCAGCTTAAGCAGACTTCCCTTGAGGCGGAGAAGATTTTCAAAAGCGCACAGGAAAAGGCGGAAAGGCAGGCTGACGCCATATTATCCGAAGCCAAAGCCCAGGCAGAAATTTTTGTGTCCAACGGCCGCAAACAGGTTGAAGCGGAACGCCAGGCCGCCGTTGCCCTCTTCAGGGCCGAAGCCGCCGCCCTGGTGGTGGCTGCCTCGGGACGGCTTCTCAAGCGGGAACTCAAGGGCGGGGACGAAGCGGAATATGCGCGGATACTGATTGAGGAACTGGGAAGACCTGATGTTCGTTCCTGAGCGCTGGGCAGACGCCTTTGTAAATATGCTGGATGAAGAAGCCGAAGCGGGTCTTGAAACCCTCAGGGCGCTTGCCCTCATCGTGAAAACGATTCCCGGAAAGGTATCCGGTCTTGTGGCAGCCCGGCGTCTTGAGGCAATGATCCGCAGCGCCGGGGAAAAAACCGGTTTTGAACATGAGCGGAGTTTTGAAATATGCTGCCGGTTTGTTTCCCTGGTTGTCCTGCATGATCATCTGGCTAAGCTTGACCGGCTTATTGAAGCTGTTGGGGCCTGTATCGACAGGCGGCAGGGAACCCTTCAGGGACTCCTTGAGTATGCGGTAAAACCGGAGGATTCATTCGTGAGGGAATTCGAAGAAGCCCTGAAACAGAGGGCCGGCGCCAAAAGTATCCGTTTGGAAGGGCGGCTTAAACCGGAGCTTCTGGGAGGCTACAGGCTCAGGACGGCGGGGTTTTTAATTGACGCCAGCCTTAGCGGGGCTTTGAAGAGGATGAAACGGGACCTTGGAGGACATTCATGAGGCTTTGCTTTCTGTTCGATTCTATGGCGCGGTTGTTTGACCGCACGAAATAGGGGTTATCATGGTGAATTTTGGAGACCTTACCAAGGTTTTACAGGAAGAGTTACAGCATTGGGAGGGCAGAGCTTCCACCGATTCTTCGGGAATAGTGGTTCAGGTGGGAGATGCGGTAGCCAGTGTGTACGGTCTTGAAAAAGCTGTTTACGGAGAACTGGTGGAGTTCAGTTCCGGGGCCACGGGGATCGTCCTCAACCTGGAGGAAGACAGGGTAGGTTGTGTGCTTCTCTCCGGAGAATCCCTGGTGAAGGATGGTGAAGAGGTCAAAGGTACGGGCCGTGTTGTTTCCGTACCTTCCGGAATGTCCCTTATGGGCCGGGTGCTGAATCCTCTGGGCGAGCCGGTAGATGGCAAGGGGCCCATCACTCAGGAAGCATGGCTTCCTGTGGAAGCTCCGGCCGCTCCTGTTATTGACCGGGGCAGCGTTGATACTCCCCTTCAAACCGGCGCTCTTTCCGTTGACGCCATGATTCCCGTGGGACGGGGCCAGCGGGAACTCATTATCGGCGACCGGCAGACCGGGAAGACTGCCCTTGCCGTGGATGCGATTATCAACCAGAAGGGTAAGGGTGTCTACTGCGTCTACTGCGCCATCGGTCAGAAGTCTTCCAGTGTGGCAGCCATAATCCACAACATGGAAAAGGCCGGGGCCATGGATTATACCTTTGTAGTCCTTGCCAGCGCATCCGACTCGGCGGCCCTTCAGTATCTGGCTCCTTATTCGGCGGTAGCCATGGCGGAACACTTCATGCATCAGGGAAAAGACGTGCTGATTGTGTATGATGATCTGAGCAAGCATGCCGTGGCCTACAGAACAATCAGCCTGCTTCTCCGCAGACCTCCGGGCCGGGAGGCTTTTCCCGGGGATGTGTTCTACCTCCATTCGCGGCTTCTTGAACGGGCGGCAAAACTTTCCGGGAAGCGCGGCGGCGGTTCTATTACTGCCATTCCCATTGTGGAAACCCAGGCGGGAGATATTTCTTCATATATACCCACCAATGTCATATCAATTACTGACGGTCAGATATTTCTCGATTCAGAGCTTTTCAATGCGGGCTTCAGGCCGGCGGTTGATGTGGGGCTTTCGGTAAGCCGTGTAGGCGGTTCGGCGCAGACCAAGGCTGTTCGAAAAATTTCGGGCCGCCTGCGTCTCGATCTGGCCCAGTACCGGGAGATGGCCGCTTTTGCCCAGTTTGGCAGCGATCTTGACAAGGCTACCCAGAACAAGCTTTCCCAGGGAGAGCGGCTCATGGAGGTTCTCAAGCAGCCCCAGTTCAGGCCCTACACCGTAGAGGAAGAGGTGGCGATTCTCTATCTTGCAGTAAACGGACATCTGATGGATGTTCCTGCCGAAAAAGTTACCTCTTTTGTAAAAGCTTATCTGGAATCTCTCAAGCTTAAATCCGCCGAACTTCTGGAGAGCATCGCCAAGAGTGGTGTACTCACCGTAGAAAACGAACAGGAACTCTCCGCCGCCATTGAAGCATACAAAGAGAGTATCCGTTAATTATGGCCAATTTACGGGATGTACGCCTGCGAATGAAGGCGATCAGACAGACACTGCAGGTTACCAGGGCGATGAACCTTATCTCTACCGCCAAACTCCGTAAGGGCAGGCGGGTGCTTGAGGACACGGAACCCTACTTTACCCGGATTCAGAAATCCATGTACGATATTTTGAGCGGTACAAAACAGGTAGAAAGTCAATTCTTTCGCCATGCAGACCGGAAGGAGATTTACCATACTGCCGTTGTTGCGGTGACCAGCGACAAAGGTCTTGCCGGAGGTTACAACGCCAATATCTGCCGCCGGGTGAATGAACTCTGCGCAAAAGTGAAGAATCCCCTCCTTATTCTGACCGGCGCCATTGGTTACCGTTACTTTGTGCATTCGCCATATCTTATTCTGGAGAATTTTTCCTTCCGCTCCCGGATGCCGACGGTGGAGGACGCCAAGGAAATTACAGACTACATTGTCTCGCAGTATCTATGGGGCGTCTTTGACGAAGTACACATTATCTATACCCACATGTATTCGACAATAAAACTGCTGCCTGCGGAACGGCAGATTCTTCCCCTGAACAAGGAGAAGATGCAGGAGGAACTTGCCGCCCGGGAAGGCCGGGAACGGGTGGAACTGCACTTTGAATTTCTTCCATCGGAGACGGCGCTTTTTGACGCATTGGTTCCCCTCTATATCAAGGGGATCGTCTACGGTTCCCTGGTAGAGTCCTATGTGAGCGAACAAAGCGCCCGAATGGCAGCCATGGATGAAGCCAGCAAAAGCGCGGAAGAAATGCTGGGGGAACTGCAGATAAACTACAACCGTGCCCGTCAGGCAAGTATTACCCAGGAAATGACGGAAATTATCGGCGGATCGGCCGCATTGAGCGATTAGAGTTGTGAAAAACCGGCAGAGGCCCGGTTTTTCCACTAAATTTCAGGTTTTCCGGACAAGTTCATTGAGAGGAGCTGAAGAGAATGGCAAATAGTGGTGTAATTACACAGATAGTAGGGCCTGTAGTGGATGTGCGCTTTGAAGAGGGACAGGTGCCTCCCATTCTTAATGCCCTCAATGTTGTCTCCGGAGACAGAAAAGTGGTACTGGAAGTGCTGCAGCATACCGGCGATAACCGGGTGCGCTGTGTCGCCATGAGCGCCACCGAAGGACTTGCCCGGGGGCTTATCGTGGAGGATTCCGGCTTTCCCATAAGAGCCCCGGTGGGAAAAGAGATTTTGGGCCGCATGTTTTCTGTCACAGGAGATGTGATTGACGGCGGCGGGCCTTTCAGCGCCAAACAGTATGCTTCAATACACCGGCCTGCGCCCGGCTTTGCCGAACAGAAACCCGCAACGGAAGTGTTTGAGACAGGCATCAAGGTTATCGATCTTATTGCTCCCTATACCAAGGGAGGTAAGATCGGCCTCTTCGGCGGCGCCGGGGTTGGAAAGACTGTCGTCATCATGGAACTTATCCATAATATCGCTACCAAACATTCGGGGTATTCGGTATTCAGCGGAGTAGGAGAGAGGAGCCGGGAAGGCGCCGATCTCTGGAAAGAGATGAACGAAAGCGGTGTTACCGATAAGACGGCCCTGGTTTTCGGTCAGATGAACGAGCCGCCCGGCGCCCGCATGAGAGTAGCCCTGACCGGCCTCACCATGGCGGAATATTTCCGTGATGAAGAAGGCCAGGATGTGCTGCTCTTTGTGGACAATATATTCCGGTTTATCCAGGCAGGGGCGGAAGTTTCCGCTCTTCTGGGCCGTATTCCCAGCGCAGTCGGTTACCAGCCCACCCTGGCCAATGAAATGGGTTCACTGCAGGAGCGGATCGCCAGTACCAGCAGAGGTTCCATTACCTCCGTTCAGGCCGTCTATGTACCCGCGGACGATCTTACCGATCCTGCGCCCGCCACCACATTTGCGCATCTTGACGCCACCACGGTATTAAGCAGAAAAATTGTTGAATTGGGTATCTACCCCTCTGTGGATCCTTTGGCGTCTACCTCCCGTATTCTCGATCCTGCTGTTGTCGGGGAGGAACACTACCGTACCGCCCGGCAGGTTCAGCAGATACTGCAGCGCTACAAGGAACTGCAGGACATCATTGCCATTCTGGGTATGGATGAACTTTCTGCGGAAGACAGGCTCACCGTAGTCAGGGCGCGGAAGGTACAGCGTTTCTTCAGCCAGCCGATGTTTGTAGCGGAGAAGTTTACCGGCATAGAGGGACGTTATGTGCCGGTAAAAGAAACGGTTCGGGGCTTCCGCCTGATCCTTGACGGTGAATGTGACAGCGTCCCCGAACAGGCATTCTTTATGGCAGGTTCCATTGAAGATGTACTTGAGAAGGCAAAGTAGATATGGCTGTACATTTCCCCTTTGAGGTACATACCCCCTATCGCCGCTTCTTTGCGGGGCAGGTGCAGGCAATTACGGTGAGCCTTGTTGACGGGGAAATTACCGTTTATGCCAATCATTCATTCTTCACCGCTCCGGTCTCTACCGGACTGCTTAGAATAAAGGACGAAAACGGAGAATGGAAAAACGCCTTTGTTACAGACGGAATTCTCGAAGTGAAAGAACACAAGACCATACTCATGGTTGACGCCGCCGAATGGCCGCAGGAGATAGACCGTGAGCGGGCACAAGCTGCCATGAAAAGCGCAATACAGAGCCTTCAAGCGGGAATGCTTAAGTTTGAAATGGACAATGCCAGGGTCAGCCTGAAGCGCGCGCGGATGCGGCTCAAGGTTGCGGATCAGGGCTAGGGCGTTTCCCTGCCGGTGTCCTTGTTTTATGCGCTTCCTTTTCACCCTATTACGAAGAAAAGCAAAAAATTCCGTTTAGCGATCGGCAATTTTATTTTTAGCCGCAAACGAAAATAATGCCGGAGGGCCGGTTTTGTTTTGATAGTCTGCTGCCCTGAAGGGCGGGATTATTGATCAAATGGCATTGAATGAACCATAATAGGCACTGCGCCTGTGCGCTGTAGTCTGCCGGTATATAAAGTAACCGGTTCTATGGGCAGAATGTTTTATAAGCAGAGTTTGTCCAGAATGCGGACGCATTATGGACAAACTCTATTTTTGTGGAGGAAATGATGCTTGATTATATAAATAGTTTTATAAAAGTCTGTACTATGGTATTCAAAGAATTTGCCGCCTGTGACATAAAAGCAGACAAAGTCATGTTTATGTCAAAAGAAGACTTTCAAGAATGGGAAATAAGCGGAATTATTACAATGTCAGGCAGTGCACACGGTTTGGCGGTAATATCAATGAAAAGCGCAACGGCGATTAAAATAACCAATTATCTGACAGGAGGACATCATAGTTTTTTGGATGATGAGGTGGTAGATGCAATAGGAGAAATTATAAATATTATAGCAGGGAATATAAAAAAAGAGCTGGAAGATGAATATCAGCTAAAAATATCATTACCCAAGGTAATCAAGAAAATGGCCCATTTTGTGGTATGGCCGACGGAGAGAGAACGGCTGATCTGCATACCTTTTAAAATATATGACAACGAGACAATATGTTTATCAATCGGGATAGATTAGAAGTGTCATTCAGCAGTTTCCCGGCGTATCCTCAAGGAGCGGAAGAAGGGAGGGAACAAAAATCTTCCAGCGCGTTACGCAGGTCTTTCCGGTCTATGCCCCAGTTTCGGCCGAAACGGGCAAGGAGAAAACGGCTGAGCTCCATAAAATGGTAAAAGACCGGCTTGCCCGGGGGAAAGAGAAGCGGCGCAAGATCGGGAAAGGGGCCGCGGTTTACGATAAGTTCCCAAAAGCGGGCAAAGTTTTTGACGGCGTCAAGTTCTGTTTCCGAAAGAGCCGCGGTGGAAACGGCTTCGTAAGGCGCTTCCGCCCGGAAATGCATGCCGTATGGATGTGTCCCTTCGCCTTGCGAACATAAGGAAGCCGGTTGTATTTGAAGCCGCTGCGCGGCATTTAGTGAGCCTTCGGCCTCTTGTGCATTATCGCGGGCGAGGGAGGAACCGGGAAGCAGCTTCAATATGCCGGGCTGAATTTCAAAGCCTGTGGCAGAAAGGGAGCCTGCGGTCAGGGCCAGCCAGAGCCGGTCGAATCCTGCCGCAAAGGAAGAAAAATCTTCCCCCGGCAGTGCGGCGATGAGGTCTGCGTGGATAAGCGCCCCGGTTTTTCCCCGGAGCATGCGGAGGCATGCAAGCCCTTCTTCCGTATTCCCGGCCCGGTTAATAATTGCCGCAGTATTACTGTTGAGTGTCTGGATACCTATCTCAAGACGCAGCTTCCCCGGCGGGAAACGGCTCATCGCCTCCACAAGTTCCCGCGGAAAGAGAGAAGGCGTCATTTCAAAATGAATCTCCGAAAATTCATCCGTATGCTTAAGGAAAAATTCAATGATACTGACGGCCCTCGCAATATTGACATTAAAACTGCGATCCAGAAATTTGAATGTCTTTACGCCCCGGCGGAGCAGGCTTTCCATGTTTGCAAGAAAAGGCTCCAGGGGGAATTCCCGGACTTTGCCCCGGCTTTCTGCGGGACTTAAGCAAAACCTGCAGCCGAAGGGACAGCCCCGGCTGGATTCCACATAGCAGAGTTTGTGTTTAAGATCCTTATCCGTATAGAGCCGGTACGCAGGATCGAAGAGGGGCGAAGTTATATCTGCCGGTTCTGCGTGGATAAATTTCTCCGCGGGTTTCTTGCCGGCAAGAATATCGCCGCATAACACAGGGAAGACCTGTTCTCCCTCACCCCGAATCACATAGCCGGCATGGCGGAAGATCTCCGCATCTTCAGGCAGAAAGGAGACTTCAGGCCCGCCCAGAACAACAAGGGGAAGGACGGAAGAGTCCGGCCTTGCGCCGGCTCCCGCTTCCAGGGCTTTGAGCAGTTCCAGTGTTGGCCGGTGGTTCCATATTGAGACCGAGAGGCCGAGAATCCGGGGTCTTGCCGCAAGAATGGCTGCAAGCCGCTCATCCGGGCTCTGACGGAGGGCGAATTCCAGTATCTCACAGTGTTCTTCCAGTTCCCCCAGGTTTGCCTTGAGAAGACGGAGGGCCAGGCTGGGATGTATCCATTTGGCGTTGATTGAGGCCAGGACAATGGCGGACATAATTCAATACTATCCATAATGTTCCCCCTGGTATATAATAAAACGGTTCCTCCGGAATCCTCCGCCGAACCGCGGTAAAGCGAAGGTTCCTTTCCGGAAAAAAAATCAATTTTTTCAATAAAAAGGAGTTTTTATGACTCAAACTGTGCACTGGGGGCCCCGGGAGAGGCCTAATCTGGGCCACTGGATACCCTTAAGCGTCCAGCATGTCTTTGCCATGTTTGGAGCTACCATTCTGGTACCCATTCTGACGGGCCTTGATCCTGCGGCGGCCCTGTTTACCGCGGGCACAGGTACTCTGATCTACATCCTCTGTACCGGCGCAAAGGTACCCGCCTTCCTGGGTTCCTCCTTTGCCTTTATCCCGCCCCTCATCGCCATTACCGCAAGCCACGGCCTCCCCTATGCTCTGGGCGGAGCTGTGGCAGCCGGTATCTTCTATGTAATCGTGGGACTCATCATCCGTTTTGCCGGGACGGGCTGGCTGGACAAGGCCCTGCCTCCGGTGGTAATCGGCAGCGTAATCGTGGTGATTGGGCTTAACCTGGCTCCCACCGCCATGAGCATGGCCATGAACGACAGTGCAGGCAACTACAGTCTCGTATACCTCTCCATTGCCGCGGTAACCCTCGGTATAACTGTGGCGGCCAACATCTTCCTTAAAGGTTTTTTCAGCACGATTCCGATCCTTATCGGTCTTGTGGCAGGTTATCTGTTCGCCCTGATCATGGGACTCTTTTTCCCTGCGTATGCGATCATCAATTTTCAGGTGATAAAAGACGCCGAGTGGTTCGGGCTGCCCAAGTTCGGTATTCCCAGCTTTGCCTTTGTCCCCTGCCTTACCTTCATAATCGTTTCCCTGGCTACAATCTGCGAACACCTGGGTGATACCCTGGTAACAAGCAAGGTAGTCGGATACGATTTCTATAAAGACCCCGGCCTTCACCGCACCCTGGCCGGCGACGGCATTGCAACCGCCTGGGCCGCATTCTGGGGAGGGCCGCCCAACACCACATACGGCGAGAACATCGGCGTCATGGTCATCACCAGGGTATACTCGGTGTGGGTTATCGGCGGGGCGGCGGTAATCGCAGTAATACTGTCGGTTTTCCGCAAGTTCGGCGCACTCATTCAGACCATTCCTACACCGGTGCTGGGAGGCATCTCCATGCTCCTCTTCGGGATAATCGCCTCAAGCGGCCTGCGTACAATCGTTGAAAGCGGGGTTGATTACAAGGACAAACGGAATCTGACCATCTCCAGCGTGATCTTTGTCATCGGCATCGGCGGCGGACGGCTTGCCTTTGCGATAACGGAAGGGGTGGAGTTCCAGCTTGCCGGCGTGGCCCTCGCCACGGTGGTAGGGATCATCCTCAACCTTATCTTCCCCGCAAGCCGGGGAACGGTCACGGAAAAAACGGAAAAGGGGAAATAGAGTTCAGGCCGCATCCCGCGTCAGTTTCTTCATCCAGTTCCAGCGGTTGAGCTTTACTACCGCTACCCAGCACTTGAGGATTTGATCGGATTTAAGGCAGGCAAAGGTAACCACCGGCGGAAAGTGAAACACAAAGGCTGAAAGTAGTGCCGAAGGGATCACGATGAGCCACACATGGATAAGATCGTTGATCAGCACAAAGCTGGTGGCGCCTCCTGCCCGGACAATGCCGGTGAGTACCGACATCTGGTAGGAGGTTCCTACGATGGTTACCGAAAAGACGATGAGGAACTGCAGCGCATAGCGGTGAGCCTCCCCGGAGATATTCGGGAAGCCTGAGGCCAGAATTGCCGAACGGGCAAAGAAGATCACAATGCCTGTAATAAGGCCGAAGCAGATAAAGATCACCTGTAGTGTTCCCGCATATTCCTTCACCTTTGAAACATCTCCGCTGCCTACGGTTCTGCCGATGATCACCCCCGAGGCGCCTGCAATGGCATAGACCACCACCCCAAAGAGCTGATGAAGATTGGCTGCAATGGTATTGGCCGCCAGGATCTCGGAGCCGAGCCTGCCGAGGATCGCTACCTGTGTTGAACCGGCAATGCCCCAGAAGATGTCGCCCAGAATTACCGGGAAGCCGTAGCGGAAGAAGTCTTTGACCATGCCGGGGGTTTTGAGTCCCAGGTCAACAAAACGGAAGAGAAGGCTTCTGTCCATAAAACGGAAGTAGACAAGGCTCACCAGCATTTCCACCATGCGGGCGATGAGGGTGGCAATGGCGGCCCCCCGGACTCCCAGAGCAGGAAAACCCAGATGTCCGAAGATCAGCACCCAGTTCAAAAAAATATTGAGGCAGAAGCCGGTAAAGGAACTGATAAAGCCGATACGGGTATTCTGTGCGCAGCGCAGGGCCGCCAGAAACACCTGGTTCAACACAAAGAAAATATAGGTAAAGCAGACGATACCGATGTACTTCATTCCTTCGGCAATTACCGCTTCGTCATGGGTAAAGAGTCCCAGGATCTGCCGGGGCAGGAGATTCACCGCAACGGTAAAGAAGATCCCCACGCAAAATCCCAGTTTCATCGTTATGGAAACCACTACCTTGGCGTTCCGGGTATCCCCCTTGCCCAGATACTGGGCGGCCAGCACTACCATAGCCGACCCGAGGCCCGCGCTGAGCATCTGAAGGAGCCAGTGCACCTGGTTGGAAATGAAAACCCCGGAGAGTGAAAAATCCCCCAGGGAACCCACCATAAAGTTGTCTGCAAGGGCAACCCCAAAGGTGATAAGATTCTGCAAAGCCATAGGCAGGGCAAGTTTTATCAGGGTTGCATAAAACGATTTTTCTTTGATCAAAGATTTTATCCTGAAAAGATTGTAATAATTTTTTTTGAAATGAGCTAGGGCGATACATTGTATCTGCGAATAAAGATGGACTGCCGCTATCATTCTGACAAAGACTGCAGGATAATGCTATACTGCCGCAATAATGCCGTATCCTCTCCGCTATACCCTTTCAGGCCATATTTTTATCGGCCCTGAGGATGACTGTGATTCCGTGGTAGACGCCATGCTGGCAACGGATTATAGCGAAGAATTCTGTATTTCACTTGAAACCGATCCCCGGTTTGTCGCCCGCCTGATGGACGCAGGTTTTCTCGTCATGTCAATGAAAACGGAAGACGGCGAGTGTATTCTCCTTCCCAAACTTCATCTGGTTCGTTCCGCCCTGTTCTTTGAGAGGCTTCATGTCAAAAAATCCATACGCCATTTTTTGTCCCGTTATGAACTGCGGCCGGACGCCGGCTTTGAAACGATTCTTAACCGCTGCATTGAAGTCCACGGAAACGACTGGCTCACCCCGCCGCTCGTAGAGGCAATAAAACAGCTCCGCTTCCTGCAGGATTCTCAAGTCCGCCCATTTTCCTTTGCCCTGTACCGGGACGGCAGACTCGCCGCCGGAGAGTTCGGCATAGTTACGGGCAGGATCTATACCAGTTACTCAGGCTACTATGACGAAGACAATGCGGGAACCGTACAGCTTGTTCTGGCAAGCCGCTGGCTTGAGGATTCCGGCTTCAGCTTCTTTGATCTGGGAATGCCCCTGCCCTATAAATACGATCTGGGGGCGATGGACATTTACCCCGCAGAATTCGTAGAACTCTTCCGCAGCGGACGGAATCATTGAATTTTTCAAGAATTTTATATATGCTTCTATAATGTCTTTTGGAAATTACATTCTTGAGACGGGGAAGGCGCTGCCTATGGGAGCCGAACCGGACAGCGAAGGGGTGAATTTCTCACTCTTTTCCCGTAATGCATCATCGGTATCCATAGTGCTTTTTGAACACGAGGGGGCGGACAGCCCGCGGGTTGAACTTAAACTGGATCGGCGGAAAAACAAGACCGGCGATATATGGCACTGCTTTGTACCGGGACTCAGGGAAGGGGCATTATACCTCTACCGCGTGGATGGTCCCTATCAGCCTGAAAAGGGCTTACGTTTTAACTGTCATAAGAGCCTTCTTGACCCCTATGCCAAAGCCTTGACGGATCTGGGAGGCTGGGATCTGGGCCTCTGCCTCTCCTACAACCGGGAAGATCCGGCAGGGGATCTCTCCTTTTCCTATGAAGACGATCTTCATACTATGCCCCGCTGTATCGTGGTGAATGACAGCTTTGACTGGCAGGGGGATCTTCCCCTCAACTATCCGCTGCGCTTCAGTGTGCTTTACGAAACCCATGTACGCGGTCTTACCAAAAATAAAAATTCAGGCGTGAATCATCCGGGAACCTTCAAGGGAGTGATCGAGAAGATCCCTTTCTTCAAGGAACTGGGAGTGACGAGTCTGGAATTCCTTCCCATTCAGGAATTCAACGAGAAGGAAGGTATGCGCAGCGATCCCCGGACAGGACAGTTTCTTTCCAATTATTGGGGCTATTCTACGGTGGCCTTCTTTGCCCCCAAAGGTTCCTATGCGGCGGAAAAGAGTCCCGGCGGACAGGTTAGGGAATTCAAAGAGATGGTCAGGGAACTCCACAAGGCGGGCCTTGAGGTGATTCTGGACATTGTTTTCAACCACACTGCTGAAGGAAACGAATGGGGGCCTACCTTTTCTTTCCGGGGCCTGGATAACGGCATTTACTATGTACTCAACAAAAACAAACGTTACTACCAGAACTATTCAGGCTGCGGGAATACCGTAAACTGCAATCATCCGGTAGTACGAAGCTTTATCATGGACTGCCTCCACTACTGGGTAGTGGAAATGCACGTTGACGGTTTCCGTTTCGATCTGGCTTCGATTCTGGGAAGGGATCAGCAGGGAAACATCATGGAGAATCCTCCCATGCTGGAGAAGATTGCCGAAGATCCGGTATTGAGTTCCACCAAGATCATCGCTGAAGCCTGGGATGCGGGCGGGGCATACCAGGTGGGCTGGTTCCCCGGCGGCCGCTGGGCGGAATGGAACGACCGTTTCCGGGATGATATACGCCGTTACTGGCGGGGGGACCCCCAACTGACCCGCAGTCTTGCTACCCGGTTTTCCGGTTCCAGCGACCTCTACCTTCGGGACGGCCGCAAGCCTTTCCATTCGATCAACTTTATCACCAGCCACGACGGTTTTACCCTGCAGGATCTGGTTTCCTACAACTATAAACATAACGAAAACAACGGCGAGGATAACCGGGATGGAGGGGACAACAACAACAGCTACAACTACGGTTTTGAAGGCCCCACAAGAGATCCTGTACTGAAAACTATCCGGCGGCGGCAGCTTAAAAACTTCTTTGCAACCATGATGATTTCCCTGGGCACTCCGATGATCCTCGGGGGAGATGAGATGGGCCGTACCCAGCAGGGGAACAACAATGCGTACTGTCAGGATAACGGGATCTCCTGGTACGACTGGTCTCTTCTGGAACAGAACCGGGGGTTCTTCCGCTTTGTCAAAGAGATGATCGCCTTCCGGTTGAGACATCCCGGTTTCATGCGGCCCGAATTCTATACAGGCCACGACGGAAACTACAATGCGATACCCGACATATCCTGGTATAACGAAAAGGGGGACAGTCCCGACTGGGATAAGCCGGGCTACTGCATCGCCATGCGGATAGACGGCAGCAAGGCGGAGATAAGCGCCGACAGGGATGATAACGACTTTTTTATCATGTGTAACGCGGGGCTCGATCCCGCGGTGTTCAAGGTAAGCGAACCTGAACGGGGCAGAATCTGGGCCAGGGCCATTGATACCAGCTTTGCCTCTCCCGAAGACATTCTTCCGCCGGGAGAGGAAAAGATTCTTCCCCAGCAGACCCGTTATATCGTAAAGGCCCGCAGTATGGCAGTATTACTGTCAAAGGGAACAGGCTGATCTATTGTATGGATGAATCAAGCTTCATTTTCGCCGTGGATCTGGACGGCGTTGTTGGTGACTTTTACGGCGCCATGCGCAGGATTGCTGCGGAATGGCTCAATAAACCGCTGGAATCCCTCACCGAAGAGGTAAGCTTCGGTCTTGATGAATGGGGTATTGACGAATTCGGCGGCTACGAGCGGCTGCACCGTTTTGCCGTTACCCAGCGGAATCTTTTCCGGGACATGCGGCCCATAGAACATGCCCCGGCAATGCTCCGCAAACTTTCCGGCAAAGGGGTAAGAATCCGCATCGTCACCCACCGGCTCTTTATCAAACATTCCCACCGGGAATCGATCAACCAAACGGTGGACTGGCTGGATAACTACGACATCCCCTACTGGGATCTCTGTTTTATGAATGACAAGGGCGCCGTGGGCGCACATGTATATATCGACGATTCCCCGGAAAACGTCCGGCGGCTTCGGGATCAGGGCTGCAGAACAATAGTTTTTACCAATTCTACCAACCGCAGCCTCCCTGGTCCCAGGGCCGGTTCCTGGCTTGAAGTAGAGAAACTCGTCATGGAAGCCAGGGAAGAATGGCAGACCGGAACCCTGGGGCTGTTTTAGGAACTGCGCAAGAATAAAATGTACAACATGTTATTTCCACGCAGTTCCTTAATCTTACCAGGCTGCGAAGGGGTTTACTTCGGTAATTTCCGCGAGAAAGCGGCCCGAGGCTTTCAGATAGCCTGAATCGTTAAAGTACCGGGGAAAGGCGGCAAGGCATATAAAACCGCTCACGGTTTTGGGCCGGTTACGTTCCTGCCCGCGGAGAAAAGCCCGCAGGGCCGCCCGTGCCGCATCCTTGAGGGCTTCTTCCCTGAGAATAAGCCAGCCTTCTTCGTTTTCAGGCCCGCCCAGGGGGCCTGTGCCGTAACCCTGAATGCTCCGCACCATGCCGCTCTTCCATGCGGCCCTTCGGCGCAGTTGCGCTTCATTGAGGTAATAATCGCTTCCCAGGAGGAACTGATTGCCGAGAAGCTGGGCATCCGTAGGCCGCAGCGCCGGATCTCCCCAGACTATGCTTCCCAGCTTTTCAAGTTCGATTTCTTCCGCAATGCCCCGGGCCCTTTCGCCGATTTCGTAACGGAAAGACCAGCCGTAGATCATGGCCCCGTAGTAGAGGGCCGACTCTTCCAGGGCCCGGCGTCTCAAAGTGTCCGGCCTCAGAGGGATCTCTTCATCCATGTAAAGGGGTCTTGGGGGCTCCACATCTATGCGTACCTCTCCCCGCAGGACTTCCCGGGACTGCGGATATATCAGAATAGGAAGACAAAAAATAAAGGCAGTAATTGAAAGAAGACGGCTCATGCTATCAGTATCGGCATTACGCTATTTAGAGTCTGTTCCGAAACTTCAGTTTTTGAGCAAGCTCATCTGCCTGTAAGTTCCTTCCATGGACTTATCCTGTAACGCAGGGCCAAATAAACCCAGGCTACGGCAAAACCTGCCAGATGGGTAAAGTGGGCCACTTTGTTGTTGAGCCCTGCCACCGCGGAAATAATCTCCAGGGCGGTAAAGCCGAGGACAGCAACCGGAGTCCGCAGGGGAAGTATGCCCCAGATATAGATATAGGAATCGGGATAGAAGACCGCATAGGCCAACTGCACCGCATAAATGGCGCCGGAAGCGCCCATAAGAGCGACATAGTAGGAACCGGTAAGCACGTAAACGGCAAAGGAGAAAATTCCGGCAAGAACGCCTGAGATAAAATAGAAAAGGAGGAATTCTAATGTACCCATCCGCTGTTCCACCCTGGTACCGAATATGAAAAGGGCGAACATATTGAAGAAGATGTGGCCGATCCCTCCATGAACAAACATGTAGGTGATAAAAGTCCAGACCCAGCCCTGCATCACAGCGGCGGGAATCATGGCCATATATCCGGCTATGAACCGCTGACCAAGAAACCTCCCGGCAACAAAGACAAGAATGTTGATGACGATAAGGATCAGGACAGCATTGCTATAACGGTATCGGAGAGGCACGGCTTACCTTTTTTTTCTGTCCATAAGGGCAAGTACCAGGTCCCGTTTGCCGTCATTGGCGGCAACCTGCATGGGTGTAAACCCGGCCTTGTTCATAATGGACTTGTCGGCGCCCTTTTCCAGAAGCACTTTGGCGGCCTTTACATTGCCCGCCATAACGGCATCGTGGAGGGGAGTATTCCCGCCCTTGGTACTTTCCGCATTGATATCCCAGCCATTCTGAATAAGAATACGGACCACCTCAGTGTTGCCTTGAAACATGGCGGCATGAAGGGCGGTTCTACCCAGAGCATCGCGCATATCACGGTTTGTATCTTCGGTTATTATTTTCTTCAAGCCTTCGGCATCCCCCCGGAAGGCGGCGATGAGGACTGCCTGGGGATGACTATTGCTCTGAGCAGGGTTACTCTGAGCGAGATCACTCTGGGCAAAAACGAAATACCCCAAAAGGGAGAATATCATACTAAAAAAGAAAACCTTTCTCATGCACAAGCCGCTCCTTGCGGCGCCGTACTATCAATTTCCTTACGCTCGTGGCCCGAAGGGACACATGCACAAACCGCCTCCTGGCGGCATATATAAACACTTCCTTACGTTCGTGGCCAAAAACCACATACTATTAACCTAACCCATCGGCAGAAAAACAACAATCCTTTACGGGATCATATCACGTATTTTTTTCAATCCGGCAGCCGGATCTTCTGTGGGGAAATACTCAAGCCCCACGCTTCCCCGGTATGCCATGTCCGTCAATTGCCTGAATATGAAGGCATAATCCAGTTCCCCCCGGTAGATCTCGTGCCGTCCGGGGTTTCCCGCGCAGTGGATATGGCCCACAAGGCCGATATTGGCCTCAAGCCGCCTGAGAATATCCCCTTCACTGATCTGCTGGTGGTAAATATCGAAGAGAAGCCTGATATTGGGACTGCCCGCCTCTTTTACCAGGGAAAAACCTTCATCGGATGACTCAAGCCAGGTATTCCGGTGATCGATTTTGGTGTTGAGGGGCTCCAGAAGCAGGGTGATGCCGGTTTCCTGTAACAGATCCGCCGCGGCCCTGAGCCCTTCGAGCACGGAATTGTACTGAAAATCCCGGCGGGCCCCGGTATCGTCCCCGCCCTGGCTTATGAGAAGCCTTGTTCCGAGTTTTTTGGCCGCTTCGATACTCTCTTTAAGGCCCGCAAGCCAAGCTTCCCGGCGGCCGGGATCGGTAAGACCGATGTGCCGGGTACAGAAGGTATGACAGTCCAGGGAGAGGGCCTTTGCCTTTGCAGCCAGGGCGTCCATGTCTCCTTCCCACCAGTTCCAGAATTCGAATTTACCGTAACCCGCTTCCTTTAGCTTTTCCAGGGCCGTTGTTCTGTCCATGCCCCGGAAAATAGAATCTATGCACACTGAAAAGTCCATATTATTCTCCATAGATTTTGATTCGCAGGCCTGGGTTCATACCACGGAGCTTGCTCCGGTTTCAATTTCGTAACAGGTTCCGTTTGCGGGTATGAACCCAGGCATAAAATCCATACTTTATAGAACAAAGATACCCAGGAGCTTACTCCTGGGTTCTTCATTGAGCTTGTTCCGAATCAGGTCGCAAACCATTTGTCTCCTTCCGGGTGGGGACAATATGAAACACGGGGCAGAGCCCGGAACTGGACAAAACATCCGCAATGAGCGCAAAGGATCCCTTCCCTCAGACAGGCGCATGAAGCGCAAACTGCAAGCCTCCGCTCATATACAGGTTCCTCCGCCCGCAGTCCCTCTGCGACAGGCGCCTCATGCGCCAGACGCAGGGCCTCCTCGGCGGAAGGCAGCGCCGCCCCGCGTCCGCAGTACGGACAGTCTTCCCTATCCAAGTTCCAGAGTCACCACCGACTTTGCAGGCAGCCTTACCGTTACGCCGCCCTTTACCAACCGGGCTCCCGCAAAGGAAGAACATCTTACCGTATCCGCCCTCTCAAACGTATTGTGATCCTGCATGTTTGCGGAACCCACAATCTGCCCGCTTACCGATTTGAAGTCAAAACCATGGATTTCGATTTTTACTTCCTTTTCCAGTTTCGGATCGATGTTGGTCAGAGACACATGAATCTTCTCGTCATCATCGACAGAAGCGCAGGCGGTAACTGCGGGAATGGAACCGAAGCCCAACTGGACATTCTCCGATTCCACATGGATGGGAAGCTTTACCGCATCCTGATGTACTTTGTACATATCAAACACATGCCATGTGGGAGTCAGCAGCATCTTTGCGCCTTCGGTAAGGATAACCGACTGTAGTACGTTGATCGTCTGGGCGATGTTGGCCATCTGTACCCTTTCCGCATGGTTATTGAAGATATTGAAGTGAATCCCCGCCACCAGCGCGTCACGGAGACTGTTCTGCTGATAGAGGAAACCGGGATTGGTTCCCGGCTCCACATCGAACCAGGTTCCCCACTCATCCACCACGAGGCCCACCTTCCGTTTCGGATCGTAGGTATCCATTATATCACTGTGCCCCTGTATCAGTTCTTCCATAACATAGGCCTTGCGCATGGTGATAAGCCATTCGGCCTCGCCGAATTCGGTTGAGGAACCCTTGTGGGCCCATTCACCGGGCACGGTATAGTAATGGAGCGAAAGTCCGTCCAAAAGATTACCGCGTTCGCCGCAAGTTTTTTCCATTACCACCTTTGTCCAGTTATAATTACTGTCATTGGGGCCGCAGGCGATCTTGTAAATGGGCTTGCCGTAACTGCGGGCATACACCGCATAGCGGCGGTAATTGTCCGCGTAGAATTCCGGCGTCATCATCCCGCCGCAGCCCCAGCTTTCGTTGCCGATACCCCAAAACCGCACATTCCAGGGCTGGGCCCGGCCGTTCTTTTTCCGCAGTTCCGCCATGGGGCTTATGCCGTCAAAGTTGCAGTACTCCACCCACTGGGAGAGTTCCTGCACAGTGCCGGAACCAATATTCCCGCAGATATAAGGCTCGCAGGGTTCCCCCGGAGATGACAGCATTTCACAGAGATCCAGAAATTCATGGGTACCAAAACTGTTGTCTTCGGTAACCCCGCCCCAATGGGTGTTGATCATCCTGGGCCTCTCCGGACGGGGGCCGATGCCGTCTTTCCAGTGGTACTCGTCGGCAAAACAGCCGCCCGGCCAGCGGAGGTTGGGAATCCTGATCTTTTTCAGGGCCTCCACAACATCCTTGCGGATACCCCGCACATTGGGAACCGGTGAATCTTCCCCCACCCAGTAGCCGCCGTAGATACAACGGCCCAGATGCTCGGAAAAATGCCCGTAGATGTGACGGTTAATTTTTACACTGCCGCCTGAGGCATTGACAGCGATTCTGTTCATGAAGCTCCTCCATAAAGATAACATTTAACTATTCTGCCTTCTGCCTCTACATCGGAAGGGTCTGCCCCGCGGCATTTATCCATGACCTTGGGACAGCGGGCCGCAAATTTACATCCTACCCTGGAGTACTCCTTGACCTCCTGGGTTGAAAGCCCTATCCGTTTGGCCCATGCCGCCTTATCGACCGGATCGGGGGCAGGCACCGATTCCTTGAGGAGCCGGGTATAGGGATGCAGAGGATTCCCCAGCACCGCTTCTACAGGCCCCATCTCTACCACATAACCCCGCAGCATTACTGCGATACGGTCGCTGATGTAGTAAGCGGTAGCGAGATCATGGGTGATATAGATAACGCTCATCCCTTCCTCTTCCTTAAGTTTTTTGAAAAGATTGACAATAGCCATACGGAGGCTTGCATCCACCATGGATACAGGCTCGTCCGCCAGGATAAGGCCGGGACCGGAAATAAGGGAACGGGCTACGGAAACCCGCTGTATCTGTCCTCCGGAAAGCTCATGCGGGTAGCGGCGGGAAAGTTCCTCCAGGGACAGCCCCACAAGGTGCAGGGCCCGGTCAATCACAGGCCGCGCAGACTTTCTGTCGGCCGCCGCCCCGAAGTTAATCGCCGTGTCAATAAGGTATTCCTCTACCCTCCGCAGGGGATTAAAAGTATCAAAGGGGTTCTGGAAAACCGGCTGTACTTTTTTCATGAAGGCTTTGAATTCATCGCTTTTTTTAATGGCGGCAATATTTTGACCTTCAAAAAGGACTTCCCCGCCGGATGGTTCCAGATCACGCAATAAAAGCCGGGCAAGAGTAGTTTTTCCGCTCCCCGATTCCCCGGCAATCGTAAAGATTTCAGGTTTATTTTTATCCAGCGTAAAACTTACATCATTTACCGCCATCAGCCTTGTGCCGTTGATAAGACCCCCGGTGTGGAAATACCGGCTTGCATGGTTTACCCTAAGCAGTTCCGCTGTTATCGTAGTATCGCTCATCAGGCTCCCCCCTGTAAAAGATGACATGCCGCACGATGCCCGGCTCCCAAATCCCGCATGGGCGGAACTTCGGTCTTGCAGGATTCCCGCGCCAAAGGACAACGGGGATGGAACCGGCAGCCTTCCGGCGGATTTGCCAGATTTGGCGGCGTTCCCTCAAGACTCGACTTCCCCGATTTGTCCCCGATTACGGGAAGCGAACCAATCAGGTGCCGGGTATAGGGATGTTCGGGTTTTTGAAAGATGATCTCCGTCCGCGCCTCTTCGACAAGACGGCCCGCGTACATGATTCCCACTCTGTCGGCCACATTGGCATGCACCGCCATATCATGGGTTACAAGAAGAACGGTGTTTTTCGATTCAGCCTGTATCTCTTTGAGAAGCTGCAGCACCCCCCGCTGTACCACGACATCAAGGGCCGTGGTCGGTTCATCGGCAATGATCAGGCTCGGCTGGAAGACCGTTGCCAGGGCAATTGCCACCCGCTGCTTCATGCCGCCGGAAAGTTCATGGGGATAGGAGTTAAGTACATCCGGGGGAAGCCCCAGCTTCTTCACATGTTCCTGTATCCGTTCCAGAAATTCCTTACGGTTTTTAATTCCCTCATGGGTACCGATAATGTCTTCAAAGGTTTTAATCACCTTCCGCACCGGGTTGAGTACGCTCATGGAACCCTGCATGACGTAGGAAATTTCCTTCCAGCGGACATTCTTCTGCAGTTCTTCGTTGCTTACCGATGCCATATCAACACTGCCATATTTAAACCGGTAGTTTACGCTTCCCTCATAAACTTTAAGCGGAGGTTTGATAGTCCCCGACAGAACCTTTATCAGAGTGGTTTTTCCGCAGCTCGATTCCCCGGCAACACCGTATATTTCGTTGGGCTCCAGGGTCCTGGACACGTCGTCAATGGCGCGGACCATTCGGGAAATGCCGTACATCTCGGTCCGGTAATAGGCCTTTAGATTTTTTACCTGTAAGAACGGCATGATTAAGCCCCCATCCGGCGCAGCCGGGTTCGCGGATCGATATACTCGTTGACGCTGGAGAAGAGAAGATAGAGCCCCAGGAACAGTATTATTGATACGGCAATAGGCGCCGCCAGCCACCACCATATTCCGGCGATCATGGCCTGGTGAGAGTTTGCCCAGTATATGGTTGACCCGAGTGTTGGTATCGTAATGCTACTCAATCCTAACACGCCGAGGGTTACTTCCATGCCGATGGACCAAATCATGTTGTTGATTGTCGTGGCAAATACAATGGGAAGCACAAAGGGAAGGTGTTCGGTCATAGTGATTCTAAAAGAGCTGGTACCTGAGTAAACAGCCGTTTTTGTAAAAGCCCGCTCTTTCAAACTGAGCACTTGGCTTCGGATTAACCGCGCATCCCAGGGCCAGCCAAAAAGCCCAAGAAACATGGCAAGCATGGTAATGTTCATGTTTTCCCGAACAAGAAAACTAAGAAGGATAAGGATGGGTAATACCGGCAAGACGACAAAACTGTCATTGATTGACATGAGAACATTGTCTATCCAGCCTCCGCGATAACCAGCGGTAAGGCCGACAATCACCGCGATCACGCGGGATACAAGCGCGGTAATAACACCAAGGTATAATGAATTACGCACCGAAAAAGCCATCCAAAAAAAGAGATCCTGGCCTCGTGTATTCGTACCGAAGGGATGCTGATACGAAGGAGGCTGATCCATTCCAACCTGAAAACTCTTACTCATGTCGTAAGGCGAAAGCCATGAAAGAATCATCATTGCAAGAATGAATAACAGAAAAATAAACGCTACCCGAAATCGAATATCAAACCTAAAAAGATCCCGAAATACTTTTAACATCGGCTTACTCCTATTGATGCCTGACACGGGGGTCAAACAGCGGATATATCAAATCCAGGATCAACGATGCGGTGGCAATACCGATTATCGAAAAAATGGAAATGCCCAGAATCAAGGTATAATCGGTGGCGAGTATCGCCTGATACGCCAGAAGCCCAAGGCCCGGATAGGTAAAAATCACTTCCAGAATAAGGGCGCCGTTAAATACCATACCCAAGCTTAGGGCAAGGCCCGTTATCTGAGGAAGCATGGCGTTACGCATCATATAACCAAAAAGGATTTTGCGATCCTTGAGACCTGCGGTTTCGGCGTACACAACATAATCTTCACTAATAATATTTGAAGTTAAAGATTTCATACCGATAAACCAGCCGCCTATTCCACCCAATATAAGACTGAACGCGGGCAGTACAGAATGATACAAGACCGTGAAGACGAATCGCCATGACCAGTTCGGCCTCATGCCCATGGGGTATGCGCCGCGAATTGGAAAAATCGGCCAGACGTAAGCAAAAAGCATCACCAAAAGAAGAGCGAGTATGTAATAGGGAACCGGTCTTATCGCCTGGCTCAAAACATCAAAACTGCCAAATACTTTATTCTTGGGGTAATAACTCGCAAAAGCGCCCAATAGATTTCCCACAATCCATGAAATGATTGTGGCGGTAAGAAGCAAGCCAAGAGTCCATGGCATAGAATTTCTGATGAGGTCAATGACCGGTGTTGGAAAAGACGAGAGCGAACGGCCAAGATCTCCCCTGAGCATACGTCCCCAAAAATCCAGGTATTGCTGAAAACCTGAGCCTTCCAGTCCGTAAAGCGCCGAAAGACTCGCTCTAAAATCCTCAACCATTTTCTGGTCATACTGAGCGCCAGCTGTCATCATTCTGTCGATCTGTCCCTGAACCGGATCGGAAGGCGACAGCCGCGGGATAATAAAGGTAACGGTGATCCCCACAAACAAGACCATAATATACTGCCCAATACGCGGCAACACATAACCCAATAAAAACCTTTTCATCTCGCTGTCCTTTAAGCTGTAAGACATAGACCGCGCAGACCGGATATCCGCGCGGCCCAAGTGATCGATCGTTACCGTTATTTCCCGGTGGGTTTAAGCTTGAGATACATATACCGTGAGTTCGCCCAGTTCGGAACCGGATCGGTATAGGGGTTATTTATATCAGGATAACCGGTCCAATACCACTCGTCCATAACGGTGAAAACGTTGTACGAACAGATCGGGATCTCGAACATATCGTCCAGCGCTACTTTAAGCCACTGCTGACCAAGCTCGACGCTTTTATCGATATCGTCCATATTGATCTGCGTCATCTGATCTATGATTCTGTCCGTCTGAGGGCTCTTCCAGCGGCCCGCGTTTCTTCCGTACTGGGGTTCCCCAATCGGAACATACTGGTTGGAATGAAAATAGGGAAGGAAGTATGAAAGATCGGGGTGACCACCCCAGGTTTCGATGTTCCACTGGAGATAAACATCAAAGTCGCCGGGCCGGGTATAGGGGCTGAAATCGGAAGAAACATTCAACGATGCATCAATGCCGAACTCTTTCCAACATTCCACCACCATGGCCGCCAAACGGTTCTGGCTCGGCTCATTATCGGTCTGCCCTATAACGGAAATTTTGAATGGTTTCCCATCCGAGAATTCCCAAACACCCCTTGCGTTTTTCCGCATACCGCCTTTCTGCATCAATTTGGTGGCAGCCGCAGTATCATACTTCCACCAGCCCGCGCCGACATATTTCTTGATATCTGCGGAGGAGGTCGGAACCATATCCCCCAAAGATTTACGGGCTTCGTTAGCGATATTAATCGCCGCTTCCGTGTTATAAGGCTTAAACCTGGTTCCATCGCCCAAATCCAACGTATAGTCTTTAAGATATTGCTCAAGAGGAGTATGGTAGTACTCCGGGTACATACCGGTAGGCGGCACCGCAAGGGCCGAGATAGTCATAGCGCCGCGATAACTGGAAATGGCAAGACGAGTAATATCCAGCGACAGAGCTAGCGCCCAGCGGACATCTTTGTTATTGAGGCCGGGACGTTCGTCATTAATGACACAAGCTACCTGGGTTGGATCCGGATGTCCCCAGGGGAAGTTGGGGAACCAGGTCTTGGATGTGGGATTGGTTCTCTTGAGAGTGATAACGCCTTCGGGAGCCATGTCGTGGATCACGTCAAGCTGGTGTTGCTGCTGGGACATAACCTTAACATCACTGGTACCGGCTGCAATGTACATAGCGTATTTCGGCGCCTGCTCAAGGCTGCCCAGGCGGGCAAGAGAAGTTCTCTGCCAGTCGCTTCTTTTTTCCCACAGATACCAGTTGCCCTGGGGGTCGTAGTCCTTCAGGGTATAAGGCCCAAGCGAAATGGGGGGATTAAATTTGAAGGTGGTTATATCGGCCTGTTTCTCAAAGATATGCTTAGGCATGATGAAACAAGCGCCCCAACGGATAAGGAAATTGGTATGGAACCGGGAGTTGGGCTCTTTCATGTAAATTTTCACTTCGTAGTTATTGACCTTTTCCACACGGTTCACATACGCGTTAAAAGGCCCGGTATAAGCCATTCCAGGGGTTTTCATCTGGGCTTCGATGGTGTAAATAAGGTCATCGGCGGTAAACTCAACCCCATCGCTCCAGTAGATCCCACTGCGCAACTTCACCGTCAATTGCGTAAAGTCGCTGTTGTAAATGGGGTTTTCCGCGGCGAGTGCGTTTTCCCAAACACCGTCAACACCAGCATCTGGATCGATGTACCAGAGGGCATCCAGGGCAATCTGCTGAAACCCGCTCTGGTAAGTGTTATTCCAGCCGCTCCAACGGTTAAAATAATCCGGCGGATTACAACGACCACCAGGATTTTCCAGAATAAGGGTTTGATTCCGGGGTACATTGGCGCCTTCGATCATCTGGACGCCGGAAGCTCCTCCCCTCTGAGCCCCGCCGCCGGCAAACAAAGTGCCGCAGAGAGCCAAGACTAAAATCACAACAAGTAATTTTTTCATCATACTATTCCTCCTGAAAAGATTGTATGGTCTACCTGACCATTAACAACAGTATAAAAGCAGTTTTTCAGTATTGTCAACAAAAATATTATATATCATCTTTTTTGATTTATAAACCTGATACGATTTTTTGATCCCAAATTTTCAGCCCGTTGGGTAAATTTTCCTCCGTTAATTGAAGCGCCGCACAGGACAATACCCTAAATAGAGCATGAAAAAGCCTCCCCTTAAAATGACCGTCGACTATGTCTTTAAGCAGATATTCGGCGATGAGCGGAATATCGGTATCCTCAGGGCCTTCCTCAAAGCCGCCCTGGACCTGCCCGATGCCGAATATGATACCCTTACCCTGGCCGACCCCCACCTCAAACGGGAGTTCCGGGACGATAAATCCGGCGTCCTTGACATCAAAGTCCGCACAAAGTCGGGGTACATCATCCATGTGGAAATCCAGGTACTTACCGCCGGCGGATTACGGGAACGGTTTACCTATTACGCGGCCCGGCTTCTCGCGGAACAGTTACGGCGTGGCGGGCAGTACCGCCTCCTAGAACGGGTCATCAGTATCATTATTATGGACGGGATTCTTGTTCCCGAGGAGGAAGGGTATTATAATAAGTATGCGCTGTTAAACCGTGAAACGGGGAAAGCGTTTACGAATTTGCTGGAAATAACTGTGTTGGAACTGCCGAAGCTGCCCATGGCGGATGACGGCAGCGGGATATGGAAGTGGGCCAAACTGCTGAAAAGCCGGACGGAGGAGGAATACATGGAAGCCGCGGCGCGGGATGCTGATATAGGGAAGACGGTGGTGAAGGTGATGGAGTTGAGTGAGGATGAGCGGGAACGGATGCTGGCCGACTCCCGAGAGATGTTTCTGTGGGACTGCTGGATTCGGGAACATGAGAACTATGAAGCGGGTGCGGCTGAAGAACGTCTGGAAATAGCGGGGAATTTAAGGGGCCTGGGGGTCCCGGCGGACAAGATAGCCCGGGCCACGGGGCTATCCCTAGGGGAAATAGAGAAACTGTAGTTCGATTCTACGGCGTCAAGCGCGGTGAGCGGGGCCGCCGGGTTATCAACGGGCAGCTCGTCAATGTCTTGTCCGGCATGACATTCATATACCTTCGGGACTTACTCCGAAAGCCCCCAGACACAGTACCCGTCTTCGCTCATGACACTGAAAGCGCAGAAACCTGTTTCCGCATAATCCCCGCGGCTTTCTGCGGCCTTTGGCCGGCTAAAGACAAAACCGTCATACGGTTTCCCGTTGAGAAGCAATTCGATGTGAAACCCGTCATAGATCCGGTATGTTCCCGAAAGAGAACCTGTAAGCGTACCGGCTTCCAGATGTACAGACAGCGCCTCCGGGCTTGCGGCGTTGGT
>JAIRXN010000052.1 GCA_031268245.1 Treponema sp.
GTCTGCCAGGTATTTCTCCTGACCGTTCCCTCCCTGCACGTACCAATCGGCGCCGGCCCCTATATCCCGTCGGATATACGTTACCCCTTTTACAAAATATCATAAAGTATTCGTGGTTACTCTCTACGGAGCGCTGCTGCGTGAGCAAAGCGGCGGCGCTAGCTAAACCCGGCAAAACAAGGGATACTAAGGCATGAAATCAGGAAAAAACGATAGCCGGGTTGTATCATGGCAATAGGCGACATAATCACGGTCAAAATAAACGAAGTAGTTGCCAGCGGGGACGGTCTTGCCCGCTTCGGCAGCAAGGCTGTTTTTGCTAATAGAAGCTGTGTCGGTGAAACCGTTGTTGTCCGCGTGTATGCGGAACGACCAACCTGGATGCGGGCTGAGTTCCAAAAAGTTATCGGCAAGGCATCTCCTGACAGGGTGCAGCCCCAGTGTGAATTGTACGGCGTATGCGGCGGCTGTACCATGCAGCATCTCCGCTATGAGGCGCAGCTTGAGGCAAAGGTCGCGCGGTTTATAGACAAGTTCAGGCACGAAGCCGGTTTCCGTCCTCCGGAGCCGAGGGTAGTCCCTTCGTATCCCTGGGAATTTCAGAATTACATGCACTTTTATGTAAAGAAGGAACCGAGGCCGGACGGGACTGTGGGCATGTCCCTCGGTTTTCCAACTGTCCAGGGCGACGAAATCGTTCCGGTTGCAGACTGCCCCGTCGCCGATCCCCAGATCCGTTCGATCCTCCAGGAGGCGGCAAAAAGCGGGTCAATACCCCTGCCTGTCTATGCGGACAAGATTCTCATGTATGCTTGGCAAGGGTTGTTTTTATACGATACCGGTATGCGCAGGGGAACGGTGCGTATTCTGGACAAGGAAATCAAAGTCGATGTCGATGCCTTTATTCCGAGCAATATCCCCATGATGGCGAGGCTCATCGCGGATCTTGTCGATATTGCCGATACGGCGGATCACAGCCGGCCTATGCTGGATATGTACTGCGGCATCGGCATGTTCAGCGCATTTCTGGCGGACGGCTTTTCCGGAACGGATTTGGTGGACGAAAACAAAAAAGCCATTGCCCTGGCCCGAACCAACGTTACCGCGAAGAACATACGGTTCTACGCGATGAAAGATCGTCGCTGGGCGCCTGATATACAGCCTCCGGCCGGCGCATACGGGTTCATGGTGATCGATCCGCCGTCCATGCAGGGGCTGCCCCGGAATATGTTGGAGTGGCTTATACAGAGCGGGCCGCCGCTTTTGGCGTACCGGTCGCAGGATACCGCTTCTTTTGGCAGGGATGCTAAAGCGCTGTGCGGCGCCGGTTACCGGCTTGCCCAGGTTACGATATATGACTTTTGTCCGCATACCGGGTTCACCGATACCCTCGCGGTATTCGAAAGAGGCTGACACGTGTTTTTCCGGAGCAAGCCTCCGGGAAAAAGATTCCCCCATCGAGAGAAATTGATATTTCCTGACAAAATGGGCATCCCCGCCGCGCCCGGCAAGAGGAGGGCGGTCTGTTGGTAGTCTTTTCAACCTACCAGTCCATTGACGTAATCCATCAGGTTCAGAAGGCTCTGATAAAGGAAGGGGGAAGCCTACAATCGTTGTGTCAATAAGCGATGCGGCCCCTGAATTGATACTTGATTTGTACCGGTAGCGGTGGCAGATAGAGCCGGCGTTCAAACGGTTAAAATCATTATTCAGATGCCATGAGATACCGGTGCATGTTGAACAGAGCGCCCGCTCATGGTTTTTACGGGAAACTGTTACTGGCGGCCCTTTGTGAGACCTGGGTAAACAAAGGGCGTTTTTCCCCCTCTGCGGGAAGGAACCCCCGATAAAGAGTGGTCTCTGTGGTGCGAACAGCGGCTTATGCTGGCCGTAGTAAAATATATACTTTTTGAGACCATCTCCCTGGCCAATTTGTTTTCGCACGTATCGCGAAAACAAATACTGTTAGCCGGAAGTCGGGAGAACCAAGATGAGCCTTGAGAAGCGGCGGGTCATAGAAGCGGAAGTCCAACGGCTGCAGGGTCTGACCGAGCTGTCGGTCTATGAGCTGGCCGGCTACGCCGGGGTTCCCCGGCGCACCTGGGATGATTGGAAGGAGCGGGCCGGACAGGAGACCCGACACAACGGTCATCTGCCGAGGGAACACTGGCTCACCCCCGCAGGAGAGGCGGCGATAGTGGGGTATTGCCGGGAACGGATGGACTTTGGCTATCGCCTCCTGTGCCGGCAGATGGTGGACAAAAACATAGCGGCGGTATCCCCTCCAACGGTCTATAACGTCCTCAAACGCAACCATGTGACCAAGAAGTGGGTGAAATGGGGGAAGAACACAAGAAAGACTTTGACCAGCCCCCGGCAGTCCATGAACAATGCTACAATATGGAAGAATGTCAAGCGAAATTAAGCCATGCCAAGCAGTCAAAACCAGGGAAAAAGCCAAAAATGCTACAGTTTTGTGCTACAGTCTATTCATTGAGCGCTTGAGCGCTTACGATAATCTCGGAACCCACAAGAGTAATGGCTAAGAGTTCGTGACACTTGATATGCTTCTGGCTGCCATCATCGATTTTTGCATACAGCAGGATATTGGTGTCCAGAAAAACTCTACCTGGCATGGGCTTCTTCTCGGCTTAACGGGGTAAAGGAGTCCACTTTTATAGGGGCATCAAGCCATTCAGCCTGCCGGTCCATATTTTGTGCATCGATTCAGCGGTTGTCTGTTTGATTTCCGCCTTTGCACTATAGGGGGCAAGCAAGGCAACCATCTGGTCAAGGCTCATATCATCGTTTATCTGTAAGACGATTTCACTCATAATAACTCCTTCGTAAATATACCAGAAATGGCAGATATATTCAAAGTGGTCTACCGGAATTCAGTTACTAAGTAACCCCTATTCCCTAACCCCCAGCGGTTTTAACAAGGTCAGGAAATCCCAATAAACCGGTTCCCATGTTTCTTCGGGTATGCCCCTCCTTTTGCTCTCAGCGAAAAATGTGCTGGGGAGCGTTTCCAGAACCTCTTTTATTGCCGGATCGGTGTCAGCGATATTGATGGAACCTTCCCGAATCACCGGAGCCGCAACCCTAACCCATCCGGCATCTGGAGGTTTTTCTTAAACAAGTCTCGCCTTATAGCCCTGGGCTTTCATGTATTTCCGGTAACGCTTTTGCTTCTCAGCGTTAGATTGCCGCCTGGCAGACTTATCCTTCTCCCGTTTGACAACCTCCTCGATTTGATTTGTGGCCTCTTGTCCTTTTCCTGAGCGCCAGGTTCATTTATGGGTTTTATTGACATAGCGGCCTCCATTAAGTGAGTTACTTAGTAACCCGTAAGGAATCGGATCACAGCAAACAGCAGGGAAACCGGATGCGTATTCTTTCCGGTCCTTCTGCTGTGGTACGGAAAGAAAGAGATCTACTAAGACGAGCCACAGTCAGTAAAAGTGGCAAAGTTTTTAGTCTTGGTTTTCGTTATACACCGGGCTATTCTAATATAACGCCGCAGAAAAGTCGCCTCAAGAGCGACCATTTTTGAAAAGTTATAGGATATATTTTCTTTCTCATCGTGAAGTAGTATGGATGTGGAAACGTGAAAATGACCAAGGCTGTTTGTAAGGAATGAACGGCATGATAAAAAAGACCAGGCGGAGGGCTGTCTTCCAGGGATAGTACCCAGGAGGCAGACGTGTCAAGAAGTTTTGGGGAAATCTCGCCGGGGCGTTCCATGCACAGAGGCTGGCATAGGTGTATGCGTGTCCGCGAACGTTTGTGTATTCACTTGGAAACACGAAACGACAAGCATGGGAATATTATTTTTCCGATTGTGCCGGAAGTTTCAAACCTCTGGCATACGACAATTATCATTACAGAAGCTGCAAAAAAGAAATCAGGGATGACTATTTCAAAGAAATAAGGGACATCCTCAACGGTTATTCCGACCGGCATGATAATTACAAGGAACTCTTTCTTGACTGTTTTAACCGGATAAAAGGTCTCCTGCCCATAGAGGGCAGGGGATTCCGGTTTGAGTGGCTTGCTTTCGGGAAAGCCAAAGCAATTATCAGAAAATGGGAGGAAGATCCCCTCGATGTTCTCTCTTATCTTGCCTGCGCTAAAGCAATCGAAGAAGCGGCAAACCATGAATATAAACGGCGTAACAGAAAGTAAGGGGAGGGTGTTATGAAAGACGCTGATTGGGCGGAACGCCTCCGCAAACGCGAATTACGCATTATGCGCCGCGAGAAACTCCTGAGCTATAGGGCTCAGAAACGGAAACGGTATCTGGAAGATGTAAAAGCCTCTGTTATAGAAATTGAGAGGTGACACAGAAACTCCGGGAAGACAACAAGCAGGTCAGGCCGGTTCGCAAACGGCCGGGGCCGGGCATCTTTAATGACCACACTTTAGCGGGAACGCTTTCCTGTAGAGGGGGAAAAATGCCCTTTGTTCACCCAGGTTTCACAAAGGGGCCGCCAGTAACAGTTTCCCGTAAAACCATGCTCGGGCGCTCGGTTCGACATGTGCCGGTATCTCATGGCACTTAAACAACGACTTTAACCGCTTGAACGCCGTCTCTATCTGCCGCCGCTGCCGGTACAAATCCACTATCAATTCAGGAGACGCATCGCTTATTGACGTAACAAGCACCACATAGCGGTTATAGGCTGTCTGTGCCTTGCTCAGCTCTTTGTCCCCGTGTTTCCTCATCCGGGTCTTCTTCAAGCTTTCAAGTCCTTTTTCCTCAGCCTCTTTCGTTTTCCGTAACACACAGAAACGTAACGGTTTATACTCCCCCCCGTATTCATAATACAGCGTCTTCTCCCCGATCCCTCCCGGCTGCGGAAAGAGGTCAAGGCGCTGCGGGACGCGAATGAAATCCTAAAAAAAGCGGCCGGACTTTAGTCCGAGTCATCTTCGCGCAGACAGAACCCCGGGGAAGGTGTACCGGTTCATGAGTGAGAACCGGGGACGATACACCGTCAGGGAGATGGCCGGACTATTGGGGGTCAGTTGCAGCGCCTACTACACGTGGGCGAAAAAAGACACGGCATCAGGGCGGGAGGAGGAGGATGCGGAGTTGGTACGCCTTATTCGGGAGATAGTGGAGCAGCATCACTGGCGGTATGGCAGTCCACGGGTGAGGGAAACCTTGAGGCGGGACTACGGGAAACGGGT
>JAIRXN010000059.1 GCA_031268245.1 Treponema sp.
GATAGGGTTGAGGGGAGCGGTACTTCTTCACCTAATGTCTATCGTATCGCCAGAAATGAAAAAAGTACCGGTACTCTCCTTTCCAACATTGCCTGGAAGGATATGCCCCTGTCCGGGAAAAGCGGCGCCGTAGAGCTTGACGGGGAGGACGGTTTGGACAATGATATGCAACAACTGGAAGAAGGAACCGCAGGTAATACACTTCAGTGGGATATTGCAGGGGTCTGGCTTATATCTGCCGGTGCGTACCCCAAACTACGGTGGCAGTAAATGAAACGTGTTTTATTGGTTGCCGCGCTTGGCGCCCTGCTTTTTTCATCATGCGCCAACCCCTACGGTACGGTAGGCGGCGCGGACGCTACCCATACGGTTCGCGATCCTGACGGTATTGCCGGAATAATTGGGCCCTGGCAGGGCGTCTGGTACTCCCATTACGGGCAGCGGCGGCTGGACAGCTACATCATAGGTACATGGGGAAACGTCAAGACTGCCGTAGGAGACAAATTAGCGCTCCTCTTTCCCGGTTTCGATCCCGATAGTCCGGAATTCCTCAACTCCGAGGGGAGATCCGTTCCGGCGAATCTCAATGCCGCCGATTATTTTATATTCTACAATGATACTGTCTACGAACAGGAGGAAGGCGGCGAAGCCGCTGCCGGCTGGAGTTTCGGCTTTATGGGAATTGTACGGGCGGTCAATGTTTTTAACGGAGACACCGGCGCCGGATCGGTCATCATCGAATATCTTGACGGCGCGTATCCCCAGTGGGAGCCGGATCTGTTCGGGCCGCCGCCTCTGCCCTTCTTTGGTATCTACTACCGTGTTGTCAATCCCGACTGCATACAGATGGCGAATGCCTCCGATCTGGCGGCCCTCGCCGCGGGAGAAAGACACTACACCGAGACAGCGTCTCTGGAAGAAGCCGCCGCCCAGAACAACGCCGAAAACAGCGATGAGTTTATCTCGTGGGGCGTGGTTATCCCGCAGGATCGGGAAAAATAAGTAATGAAGCGAAAGGGATTTATGGTTGCAGTTTTACTGTTAACCGTAAACATATCGTTTTTACCGGCCCTTGACGAAGGGGCCGGAACGGACAGCGATACTGCGGATGATTCCTATGATGAAGACTTTGACGGCTATCTTGATTTCGGCGAAGATGCCGGGCTTACCGTAACCGCAAGAGCGGAGACCACCCAGCAGATGGAGGTCATTACCGCAGAGGACATTGAAAGGCGGCATGCGCCGGATTTGGCGGCCCTGCTGGAAGAAACCCTGGACATGGGAATTACCCGTTACGGAGGCTACGGCAATCAGGCGGAGATCAATATGCGGGGCTTTGACACTGAACGCATCGCCGTTTTGATCGACGGGGTTCCGGCCAATTCGCCCCGTTCCGGAGAATTTGACGTAAACCAGATAGACCTTTCCAATGTCGAGCGTATTGAGGTTATCTACGGAGGTTCGGATACCAAGTACAATGTATCCGGCGCGTTGGGCGGGGTTATCAACATTGTTACTGTAAAGAAACAGAAAAAAGGATTAAGTGTAGACGGCAGTATTTCCAACACAGGATACCTCCCCGGCAGCTACAACAAGAGACAGAGCGGCGGCGATACGGGGGAAGCCCATGCGGAGGATATCGTTGACACACAAATGCTGCGCCTGTCCGCTGCGTATGGAGCGGAGAGCTTTTCCTGGAAGGCCGGTTGGTTCGGCAACCGGGCGGCCAATCACTATCTCTATAGAGACTACTCAGGCTTTGCCCGGCGCAAGGAAAACAATGAGATCTGGGACACCGGCGCGAATTTTTCCCTTACCCGGAACCTGCCGCAGGATGCGAGCCTCCTTACTTCCGCCGATCTTTACTATGCCGATAAAAATTATCCGGTAACCGGAACTGCTCAAGGCGCGGCCAGGGAATATGATTTTTCCTTTAAGCCGAATATTATGCTTAATATACCCCGCGCCTTCCGTGACGATCTTTCCGCGGAGGCGTCTTTAAGCTACACCTGGGCCGATATGCGTTACGGAGAGGTTTCCCGCAGTAACGATCACTACATTACGGGGATTAACCGCTGGAACTGGTACCCCGCGCAAAAGCTTACATTTCGTTCCGGTCTTGACTGGCGTTTTATACATGTGGATTCTACCGAAGACGGCCTAAAGAATGGGAACAACGGCGGCCTGTATGCCGCGGCGGAGTATAAGCCGCTGACATCATTACTGTTTATTGCGTCGCTCAAAGGCGTTACCGATACAAGACAGGGCGCGGCCGTCCCAAAGGCAGGCTTTGTATGGCAGGCGGCGGACTGGTTTGCCCTGAAAAACAACTACTTCCGCAGTTTCAAGTTCCCCGACTTTGACGATCTTTTCTATCACAGCGCCGACGGCCTCTATGCCGGTAACCCAAACCTGAAGCCCGAGGACGGCTGGGGCGCCGACCTTGGCGGGGAATTCACCTTTGCCGGAGGGGAAACTAAAGCCTCGCCTCCGGCGGAAGTTTCCGGCAGGCTGAAATTTATTCCCCATGCCCCGGAGTTCAGCGTCAGTACGACAGCTTATGTACAGTGGACTACAGATTCCATTCATTGGGTTAAACAGGGTGCGCGCTGGAGTCCCGAAAATATCGGAACCGGCTGTTTTATCGGCATCGACATACGCCCGGTTCTTGCCTTGCCCCTTTCCTTCCTGATCTTCGACAGGCTGAAATTCGGCCTTAACTATCAGTATCAGCTAAGCTGGCTTTTGAATGATGGTTTGGACTTTTCGGACGCCCTGCGCATACCCTATATGCCCATGCATATTGCGGGATCTTCGATCGATCTCTCCTGGAAAAGCGGCACTCCGGCAGCCGGCTCCCTTTTGCTGTCGGTCCACTGGGAGAGTATCCGTTATGCCGACACCTTAAACCTTATGGAACTGGAGCCGTATTGCCTGGTCAATATAACGGTGAATCAGGCCATCGGCAAAAAAGTTAACGTCTTTGCCGTACTGCGTAACGCCCTCAATCAGCTTTATACCTCCTTTGCCGAATACCCCATGCCGGGCGTCTCCCTGACGCTGGGGGCGCAGATTCAGATTATGGAGGGAAAATGAAGGACGCCCTGTTCCGTTCATGGCAAATTTCTTCAGTAAATGTTACGTTGCTGCCTTGACATGTCCCCTCCTTTTTCTTAGGCTTAAAGTAGTTCGTGTGATGAATCCGGGAGAGACCGTGCAGACGGAGCCGAAGGGGCAATTGCGGAAAACTCTCAGGCAAAAGTACCGGTTTCTGACGAATCTCCGAAAAGTTCCCGCGCCGTTTGATGAATAGTCTATGGCGGGACGCCGAAGAGGCAATTTCCCCAGCGGAAAGAATCTTTCAGGTTAAAGACGGAGCCGCCTTGAGGGTTTGAGTAAAAACCCGCGGAGGCTCCTCAATTGGAAAAGAAAACTCCCCTTTACGATTGGCATGTATCCCATGGCGGGAAAATGATCTCTTTTGCCGGCTATCTTTTGCCTGTTCAGTATGAAACGGGTCTCATTGCCGAGCATACGGCAGTCCGGGAAAAGGCCGGCCTCTTCGATGTGTCCCACATGGGAGAACTTCTCATCCGGGGCAGGGATGCCTTAAAAAACCTTCAGTACCTTGTAACAGGCGATCTTTCCGGTATGAAAAACGGCGGTGTCCGTTACAGCCTTCTCTGCAATGAGCAGGGGGGTATCGTAGACGATCTTGTGGTTTGCAGGATGGATGAGGAACGCTGCCTTCTTGTCGTGAATGCCGCAAACAGAGACAAGGATGCCGCATGGATTGCAGGCCGCCTGAGCGGAGACGCCTTCATGGAGGATCTCTCCGAAGAGTATGCGCAGATTGCCATTCAGGGCCCCCTTTCCCCTGCAATCCTTAAAACGCTTTCCGGCAGTATCCCCGAAAAATACTATACCTTTATCGAATCCGGTTCCGTTGCGGGGATTCCCTGCATCGTTTCCCGTACAGGTTATACCGGAGAGACGGGCTTTGAGCTGTACTGTCCTCCTTCCGCCGCAGCGTCTCTCTGGGAACGGCTTCTCCCGGCGGGGGAAGGGATCATTCCCTGCGGGCTGGGCAGCCGGGATACCCTGAGGCTGGAAGCGGGGATGCCTCTCTACGGTCACGAGATGAACGAAAGCGTCAATCCATTTGAGGCGGGGCTTGCCTTTGCGGTAAGTATGGACAAGGGCGATTTTATAGGAAAGGCCGCTCTTGCCGCCGGGGAAAAACCTGAACGCATACGGGCGGGGATCAGGATCACCGGAAGGGGCATTGCCCGGGGCGGCGAGACAGTGTTCGTGCGGGGGAAAGAGGCCGGTACGGTCAGTTCCGGTACCTTTAGTCCCTGGTCAAGAGAAGCCATCGCCATGGCCTTAATCCGCAGCGATTCTGCGGAAATTGGAACCAGGCTTGAAATCGATATACGCGGCAGAATGGTAGAGGCTCTGATATGCTCCCTGCCTTTTTACAAACACGAGAAGAGGTGAAACATGCAGTATCCTGAGGATCTAAAGTACAGTAAATCCCACGAATGGGTCAGGGAAAAAGGACAGGGTCTCTACGAGGCCGGACTTAGCGATTATGCCCAGGCCGCTCTGGGAGACGTGGTATTCGTCAATCTGCCCAAACCGGGAGACAGTTTGACTGTGGGCAGTGTCTTTGCGGATGTGGAATCGGTAAAGGCAGTGTCGGACATTTACAGTCCCCTTGACGGAAAGGTAAGCGCCGTAAACGAGGCCCTTCTTTCCGGCCCGGAACTCATCAACAAGGCGCCTTACCAGGCATGGCTGGTTCAGGTAGAGAACGGCACTCCCTCCGCAGAACTTCTAAGCGCCGCGGAATACCAGGCTTACCTGGCAGCATTATAAGGCTCGTTTATTATGTCTCTGTTTATTCCGAATACTGAAGCGGACCGGGAGGCTATGCTCAAAACAATAGGTATAAAATCTCCGGATGAGCTTTTTGCGGATATTCCCCCGGTACTGGCTGCCGGGAAACCGGATATTCCTGTGGGCCTTTCTGAACTGGAAGCCCTGCGAACCATTGAATCCCTTGCCGGGGAGAACAGGATCTTCAAAACCGTCTTCCGGGGCGCCGGAGCCTACCGTCACTATATCCCCGCGGCGGTGAAGCATATCATCTCCAAAGAGACTTTCCTTACCGCCTACACGCCCTACCAGAGCGAGATAAGCCAGGGAATTCTGCAGGCAATCTTTGAATACCAGAGCATGATATGCGAAGTCACCGGAATGGATGCCGCCAATGCCTCTGTCTACGACGGCGCTTCCGCGGCAGCGGAAAGCATTGCCATGTGCCGGGAACGGAACCGGAATACCCTATTCATCGCGGAAACGGTAAAGAGGCAGACACTGGAAACCGTAAAGACCTACTGTTTCGGCAACGGCATGAAGATAAAGATGATCCCCGCGGCGCAAGACGGGAGAATCGACGCAGGGCTTCTGCGGAAACTGCTGCAGGAGGATCGATCCGCGGCCTGCGTGTATCTCGAACAGCCGAATTTTTTCGGCCTTATCGAAGATGTAAAAGCCTGCGCGGAAACAGTGCACGAAGCGGGCGCCCTCCTTGTTACGGGCATATATCCCATATCGCTGGGTATTCTGGAAAGCCCCGGCGTCTGTGGCGCGGATATTGCCTGCGGTGAAGGGCAGCCCCTGGGACTTCCCCTTTCATTCGGGGGGCCCTATCTCGGTTTTATGGCCTGCAAAGGCCCTCTCCTGCGCAGGCTTCCCGGCCGCATCGTGGGGGAGACGACGGACAGCCGCGGGGAACGGGCCTTCGTACTCACCCTGCAGGCGCGGGAACAGCACATACGCCGGGAAAAAGCTTCCAGTAATATCTGCAGTAATCAGGCCTACTGCGCCCTCACCGCCGCGGTGTACCTTTCCGTGATGGGCGAAACGGGTTTTGCGGAAACCGCCTCCCAGTGCCATTCCAAGGCCGTCTATGCGGCACACAGTATCTCCGCCATACCTGGTTTTTCTCTTCTCTACACGGGAGAATTTTTCAACGAATTTGTAACATCCTCCCCGGGCGCCGGAAAAATTCTTGCCCGGCTTGAGGAGGAAGATATTCTGGGCCCCCTGCCCATTAACGGGGGAAAACAGCTTCTCTGGTGCGTTACGGAACTCAACACCAAAGAGGAAATCGACAGACTCTGCGGCATCCTCAAGGAGAAATCATGGAACTGATTTTTGAAAAAAGCAGGGAAGGCAGATCTTCTGCCATATTGCCGCCCTGCGATGTGCCTGTAGTATCGCTGCCGCAGGAACTGTCACGGAAAAGGCGGGCCAGACTGCCGAACATCGATGAAAATTCCCTCAGCCGCCATTACAGCGCCCTGGAAAGCCGTTCCTTCGGTGTGAACAATGGTTTCTACCCCCTGGGTTCCTGCACCATGAAGTACAACCCCAAGCTGGGAGACGAGGCGGCGGCCCTTCCCGGTTTTACGTCCCTCCATCCCCTCCAGGAGCCTGGGACGCTGCGGGGCTGCCTCAAGGTCTTTGATATGCTCTCCCGGTATCTCTGCCCCATAACAGGCATGGACGCCTTCAGTTTCCAGCCCGCAGCCGGGGCCCAGGGTGAATTGACCGGGCTTTTAATGATCAAGGCTTACCACGAAAGCAGGGGAGAGGCCGGGCGGGTAAACATCATCATTCCGGACAGCGCCCACGGCACCAATCCTGCCAGCGCTTCCATGGCGGGTTTTACGGTAATCAATATCAAGTCCGGCGCGGACGGCCGCATAGATCTTGAGACTCTAAAATCGGTAACGGACAGTACTACTGCCGGTATCATGCTGACCAATCCCAATACACTGGGGCTTTTTGAAACCGGGATACTTGAAATAACAGAGATTGTGCATAAGGCGGGAGGGCTCTGCTACTATGACGGGGCAAACCTCAACGCCGTTGCGGGCCTCTTCCGGCCCGGGGACATGGGTTTTGATGTCATGCATATAAATCTCCATAAGACCTTTGCCACCCCCCACGGCGGCGGAGGGCCGGGTTCGGGGCCGGCCGGCTGCAAAAAAATTCTTTCGGAATTTCTGCCCTCTTACGGCTTTGAGAAAGACTGTGGAGAGGGCAAAAGCATAGGACGGGTGCATGGTTTCTACGGGAACTTTCTTGTTGCCGTAAGAGCTCTTGCCTACCTTCTCATGCTGGGCAGGGACGGTGTCGCAGACATGGCCGGAAACGCCGTGCTCAATGCCAACTATCTGCTTGCAAAACTAAAAGGAGCATATCCCGCGGCCTCCCAGGGTTTCTGCATGCATGAATTTGTGTTGAGCGCGGAAACTCTAAAGGAAAAATACGGGGTAAGCGCCCTGGACATTGCCAAAGGGCTGGAAGACTGCGGCATCCATCCGCCGACGGTGTACTTCCCGCTAATCGTTCATGAAGCCCTGATGCTGGAGCCGACGGAAACCGAATCACGGGAAACCCTCGACGCCGCGGCAGACATGTTTCTCTCCCTTGCCCAAAAGGCCGGGGAAGATGCGGCTTCCCTCCGGGGCGCTCCCTTTAGCGCCGCCGTCTCAAGACCCGACGAGGTAAAAGCCGCCCGCCGGCCGCTGCTCCGCTATGAGTGGAAATAAAGAGCTTGAGCAATACTGATTAACTTGCGGCTAATCAGCGCTGCCTTAGTTTTGGAACAGCCCCAACTTACTGGGTACAGAGCCGCATAAGCTGGACAAAGTAATTGATGTTCTTGTAGGAAGCCGTAATCCGGTGTACCAGCGGCTCTTTGGAGAAAGAGGCCAGTTCCTTCCAGTTGGTTAAGAGTTCGCTTGGCTTTTTCTGGAAATCGTCAACCAGGGCCTTGAAATACCTGCCGATGATGATCAGATGCGTGGCCGAGCGGTTAATAATTTCCAGGGCTTCATCGTTGAGTCCGCCGCAGATACTGTTGATGTAGCGCCTCTGTGTCTTGTCCCTGTCTACCCGGAGCATGGCCGCCCGAAGCCTGGAACCGTTATCGCCGTCTTCCGAAAGACTTTCATCAAGTTCGTTGATTGCCGCGGGAATCTCTATAATCTGATGGAATGCTTCCGACATTTCCATGGAGGAGGTATTGCTCGTCCACTGTCCCCGGATAAGAATGATGTCGCAGAGTTCCTTCACTTCCTTTTCAAGCACATCCTGCAGGAAGGCCGCCAGATAGTTGAGCCCCTCGGCATAAATGTAGCCGTCCAGTTCCCTCTGCTCAAAATTTACGTTTTCCCTGGGCACATAGTAGTGGAGACGCGCAATATCGGGAACACTAAATACCGCCTTAACCAGGGCGCTGATCTGGGAAGCTTTCTGGGCATTGGTTATCTTGTCGATGATACCCTGGACGGATTTCTGTTTGGCTTCAAGCCAGGTTTTTGCCAGATTTTCGCCGGGAATCTTGGGCTTCCAGCGCCAGCCGGGATTCTTTGTGGCGTAGCGCATGCAGTAATCGATGATCCCCGAACCCTTTACATCTTTAAGGTCTGCAATGATCCTGTTCCATTCTTCCATGGTAACCAGTTTCACGCCTTTATTTGCAAGCTTTATGGCTTCCCAGGCCGTTTTCCATTCCTGCTCCTGGGCCGCATAGTGGGAAATCACCATAAATTCCGTTATGTCCTTGATAAGGGAATCCGCCCTGGCAGGCTGGAAACGGGGAGTATAGAGGAAATTCCCTTCCGGCATGGCAGGATCGAATTTTTTAAGAAGACCGGTATAGTCAAAACCGGTAAAATCATGCAGCGCGGAGATCTGATTGAAACAGCGGTTGACCCCTTCCTTCCTGGTTTCGTCGAAAGCTTCGGTCAGACGGGAAAGATCCTCCCTGAGCCGGTTTACCAGCTCGGTGGGGGGAGTGGTTTTTGCCCGTTCCGCCGCTTCCTCGGGGGAAATATGCCTCATGGTTTCCAGGATAGTACGATCCATAAAGGCTTCAATGGCTATCTGTTTGAGCCTTTCCATCCTGCCCGCTTCCTGCAGAAAAATCCTCATCGGGTAGATAGTCTTGTAAATATCATAAATGAAAACTGCAAACGCCGGATCAAACTCGTCGGAACGGGTCCGGAAAAACTTTGCATAACGGTTCTGGGCGATATCCTTAATGTAAGTCTTGAGAACCATCTTGTCTTCGGAACCGGAAGCATCCCCGGTAAGGAATGAAACGACCTTGTTTACTACACCGTCAGCCATTTTGCCCCCATAAAATTACCTCTATAAAGTATAATATTATAAATCTCCGTGAAGATAAAGATACGGGAAGAGCTTTTCGCTCCTTCAGCGTTTATCCATGGGAATGTAGCCGATATGCCCGGTAACCGACTTGTAGGACGGCCGGATGATCTTCCCCGCATTGGCGATTTCCTCAAGCCGGTGGGCGCACCAGCCGGAAATCCGGGCCACGGCAAAGAGCGGGGTAAAAAGTTCCCCGGGCAGGTCGAGCATGCTGTATACAAAGCCGGAATAGAAGTCCACATTGGCGCTTACCCCCTTGTAAATCTTGCGCATTGTACCGATTACCCGGGGGGCAATACTCTCTACCTTTGAGTAAAGCCGGTATTCATCCAGCCTGCCCTTTTCCTCAGCCAACTGCTCCACAAAGCCCTTGAATATCAGCGCCCGGGGATCCGAGAGGCTGTATACCGCATGGCCCATGCCATACACAAGACCGGATTTATCGAAAGCCTCCTTTTTGAGAATCCTGGCGACATACGCGGCAATCTCATCGTCATCATCCCAATCCTTAAGCTTTTCCTTCATATCCTGGAACATCTGTACCACCTTGATGTTTGCGCCTCCGTGTTTGGGCCCCTTGAGGGAAGCCAGGGAGGCCACCACCGAGGAATACGTATCTGTTCCCGAAGAAGTAACCACATGCATCGTAAAAGTTGAATTGTTTCCCCCGCCGTGTTCCGCATGAAGCACCAGAGCCAGGTCGAGAACCTTCGCCTCAAAGTCCGTGTAGCTGCTGTCGGGACGGAGCATGTAGAGGATATTCTCCGCGGCGGAAAGCTCAGGCTGGGCAGGATGGATCACGAGACTCCGATTGTTGTGGTAATGGGTATAGGACTGGTAACCATAGACCGCCAGAAGGGGAAACTGAGCGATAAGCTGAATGGACTGGCGGATGATATTTGCGATGGAGATATCCTCCGCATTGTTATCGTAGTAATAGAGAGTCAGTACGCTTTTTGCCAGAGAATTCATCATGTCCTGGCTGGGAGCATTCATGATCGTGTCCCGGACGAACTCCTCCGGCAGAGCGGCATAACGGGAAAGGAGACCGCGGAACCTAAGGAATTCCTTCTTTTTGGGAAGATGCCCAAAGAGGAGAAGGAAGACAATTTCCTCGTACCCGAAACGGTTTTCTCCGGTAAAACCCTTTACCAGACTTTCGATATTGATCCCCCGGTAGTAAAGCTTGCCTTCGCAGGGCACAAGATCGTTATCTTCGATAATGTAAGAGACAATCTCCGATATTTCGGTAAGCCCTGCCAGAACCCCCTTGCCGCTCTTGTCCCGCAGACCCCGTTTTACCTCGTACTTTGCATAGAGATCATTGTCTATGACCGCAGACTTCAATGCCTTCCTGGCATACTCGCAGACAAGTTTTTTTTCCTGTTTTTCGGTAATCACCATAGATACTTCTCCTCACTAAAAAAAAGCCCGGAGCCGCAGCCCCGGGCTTTCAATCCTTACGATTTCAGTTGAAACCGTTTAGAAAGGCCGGTCGGCTAGATACTTGTACTCCTTCCAGACACGCTCCACCTGGGCCTTTGCCTTGGCAAGGAGGGCATCCGCCCGGTCGGGGCTGGCAGCCTTGAGGCTCTTGAAACGGACTTCCTTGTACATGAAGTCTTCAAGGGCCGTGGCGGCTTCCTTACTGTCAAGCTGGAAGGGATTCTTCCCCTGGCTCTTGAGTCTGGGATCGTAACGGTACAGGGGCCACAGTCCGCTGGTAACCGCCGCCTTCTGCTGATCCATACCGTGCATCATGTCGATACCGTGGTTGATACAGTGGCTGTAGGCGATGAGGATGGAAGGCCCGTCGTAGCTTTCGGCCTCACGGAAGGCTTTGATCACCTGGGACATATTTGCACCCATGGAGATCTTTCCCACATACACATAGCCGTAGCTCATTGCCATGGCGCCCAGATCCTTCTTTACAATATCCTTTCCGCCTGCGGCGAATTTGGCGATGGCTCCCACCGGGGTGGCCTTGCTCATCTGGCCGCCGGTATTGGAGTAGACTTCGGTGTCCATACAGAGGACGTTCACGTTCCGGCCCGAAGCCAGTACGTGGTCAAGACCGCCGTAGCCGATATCGTAACCCCAGCCGTCGCCGCCGAGAATCCACACGGAACGTTTAATAAAGTGATCCGCCAGGGAGAGGAGCATCTGTGCGGCGGGCTTGTTCTCAGCCTTCAGGGCCTTCTTGAGTTCGTCTACGTTTTCCCGCTGCTCCTCAATGGCGGCGTCATCCGCCTGGGTATTGGCAAGGAGCTTGTCGAGGAGGGAAGCCTGAATGCCTTCGGCCTTGGCCTGGACAGCCAGTTCCCGGACATGTTCGGCGAGTTTGTCGCTGGTGAGCCTCATCCCCATGCCGAATTCCGCGGCATCCTCAAAGAGGCTGTTTGACCAGGTTGGCCCGCGGCCGTCGGCGCGCCGGCAGTAGGGGGTAGTGGGGAGGTTTCCGCCATAAATCGAAGAACAGCCGGTTGCGTTGGCAATGACCGCCCGGTCGCCGAAGAGCTGGGAGAGCAGCTTGACATAAGGCGTCTCGCCGCAGCCCGCGCAGGCGCCTGAGAACTCGAAGAGGGGCCGCTTGAGGGCCAGACCCTTGGGGGTTCCCAGGTTGATTTCCGAAGCGGGGGCTTCCGGCAGAGTCATGAAGTAATTCCAGAGGGGCGCCTGTTCTTCCCGGTACTCGATGCTGTTGTTTACCCAGTTGAGGGCCTTGCGCTCAGGATTTTCCTTAGACTTGGCCGGGCACTGGTTGATACACACTCCGCACTGCATACAGTCTTCCGAGGAAATCTGCAAGGTGATCTTTTTTCCCGCTTCCGCCTTTGGTTTGAGTTCGGCGCATTTGAAGCCCTTGGGCGCCTTTGATGCGTCCTCATCACGCAGAGTCTTCATCCGCATGACCGCATGGGGGCATACAACGGTACACTGACCGCATTGTATGCAGATATTTGCATCCCATTCGGGGACTTTTTCGGCAATGGCCCGCTTCTCGTACTGGGTAGTGGCGGTGGGGAAGGTTCCGTCTTCGGGAATCTTCGATACGGGGAGCTTGTCTCCCTCCTGAATCGTCATGGTTCCCAGCACTTCCCGAATCCAGGGATCCTGTGCGCCCGCCATGGCCTTCTTCATGTGGACATCCCCCTCGACGGAGGAGGGGTATTTTACTTCCCCAACCGCGGACAGGGCAAGTTCGATGGTTGCGTTGTTCTTCTGCACCACATCGGCGCCCTTCTTGCCGTAGGACTTTTCGATGAATTTCTTCATGTACGTTACCGCTTCCGCCTCGGGGAGCACCCCGGAGATCTTGAAGTATGCGGCCTGCATGACTACGTTGATCCTCGTGCCCATACCGGCCTTTCCGGCAATTTCAAAGGCGTTGATCACAAAGAATTTGAGCTTCTTGTCGATGATCCGCTTCTGAGCCTCCACGGGAAGGTACTTCCACACTTCGGAAGCCCCGTAGGGGCTGTTGAGCAGGAAGGTAGCGCCCTCCTTGCAGTTGGCCAGCATGTCGTAAGTTTCCATATAGGTGAACTTGTGACAGGCCAGGAAGTCCGCCTTGGTGATAAGATAGGGCCGCCGAATCGACTTCTTGCCGAAACGGAGATGGGAAACGGTAAAACCGCCGGACTTCTTGGAGTCGTAGGAGAAGTAAGCCTGGGCATTGAGTTCCGGTTTGGCATCCCCGATTATCTTGATCGAGTTTTTGTTGGCGCCGACCGTGCCGTCGGAACCGAGACCGTAGAACATCGCTTCGTTCATTCCCTCTTCGGGGATCGCAAAGTGCTCGTCATAGTCGAGGCTCTTGCCCTGTACATCATCCTTGATACCGACTATGAAGTTGGCAATCTTCTTTCCGCTGAGGTTGTCGAATACGGCCTTTACCATGCCGGGGGTGAATTCCTTGGAACCCAGACCGTAGCGGCCGCCCAGTACAACGGGGTAACTCTTGAAGTGGGTATCTCCGGCGCTCATCACTTCCCCGATGGCGGTACGCACATCTTCGTAGAGGGGCTCGCCCAGGGAACCGGGTTCCTTGGTGCGGTCGAGAACCGCAATGGCTTTAACCGTTTGGGGCAGGGATTTTACAAAAATGTCCGCATTAAAGGGCCGGTAGAGCCGTACCTTGAGGAGGCCCACCTTCTCTCCCTTATCCTGGAGGAATTCAACGGTTTCTTCGCAGGTTTCCGCCCCGGAACCCATGATGATGATAACCTTTTCCGCATCCGGAGCGCCGAAGTAGTCAAAGAGCCGATAGGCCCGGCCGGTGAGTTTGGCATATTTATCCATTTCCGCCTGAACGATGCCCGGAACCAGGTCGTAGTACTTGTTTACGCCTTCCCGGCCCTGGAAATAGGTATCCGGGTTCTGGGCAGTACCGCGGAGAGAGGGGTTTTCGGGACTAAGGCCCCGTGCACGGTGCGCCCGCACCAGATCATCGTCGATCATAAGTTTCATTATGCCGTAGGGAACTTCTTCAACCTTCTGCAGTTCATGGCTGGTACGGAAACCGTCAAAGAAATGGAGGAAAGGTATTCTGGAACGGAGCGTGGCGGCATGACTTATCACCGCAAGATCCATCACTTCCTGGATACTGTTGCTGGCAACCATGGCCCAGCCGGTCTGGCGGCAGGCCATAACGTCCTGATGGTCGCCGAAAATCGAGAGAGAACTCGTTGCAAGGGCCCGCGCCGCTATATGAAACACCGTAGGGGTTAGTTCTCCGGCAATCTTGTACATGTTGGGGATCATGAGAAGGAGACCCTGGGAAGCGGTAAAGGTCGTGGAAAGCGCCCCGGTGGTCAGAGCCCCGTGAACCGCGCCGGCGGCCCCTGCTTCGGACTGCATTTCGACGACCTGGGGAATAGTCCCCCAGAGATTCTTCCGGCCCTGGGCCGAATACTCGTCCGAAAGTTCTCCCATTGGACTGGATGGCGTAATCGGATAAATTGCGATTACCTCGCTCAACGCATGGGCTACATAAGCTGCTGCGGTATTACCATCAATCATGACCATGTTCTTGTCTGCCATTTTTTTTCCTCAAAATTAGGTAGGATTTACAACCGGGACGGCCGCTAAGCCGCAGGTTACTATAATATTCTAGTCCGAAAATACGGATTATTCAAGACTTGTCCCGGAAAGCCCAGAGCATCGGCGTTTACTTTCATGTTAGGCGGCATTTTTTGAATTTTTGTAAAAATCTCTTGAAAAAATCATAAAATTGATATACAATGTACAATATGGAAATAATGGTGGATGCCGGTACAATAATATGTATTATTCTTAATGAACCGGAAAAACAAAGGATAATCACATTGACGGAAAGCGCGGAGCTTGCTGTACCGGAAATGATCCCATTCGAGATTGGGAATGCTTTATCCCGGATGTATAAAAGGAACCGGTTAAATGAAGAACAAATAATAAGGGCTTATGCATTATATGAAACATTACCCTTACGGATAGTAAAAGTAAACATGACAAAGGCATTAAAATTGTCATGTAAATATAATATTTATGCTTATGATGCATATTATTTGGAAACATCATATAGATTAAATTTACCCTTATTAACATTGGATGGGCAAATGAAAAATAATGGGAAAGATATGAAAAT
>JAIRXN010000076.1 GCA_031268245.1 Treponema sp.
GGAACTCTCCTCAATACCTTTGTACGTGAGGAAGGGGTAAACTAGTAGGCTGATTAACTTGTGGCTAATCAGCGCTGCCCTATTATTTTTCTCGTTTTCCTGCGGAAAACTGCGAAAAATCACATTAAAGTAGCACTGATTTATTCGCATTCGAATAAATCAGTGCTTCCCTAGGGCAGGGACTTTTATACCCTGTCCGCGCGGCGGAGAAGGACAAGATCCGCCAGCACCAGCGCCGTCATGGCTTCGAGTACCGGGGCCGCACGGGGAGCAATGCAGACATCGTGGCGGCCCTTTACGGAAATCTCTCTCAGGCTGCCTGAAGTATCTACGGTTTTCTGGATTTTCCCGATGGAGGCGACGGGTTTGAAGGCCGCCCTGAACAGAATCTCCTCTCCGGTGGAGATCCCGCCCAGACTTCCCCCCGCATTGTTTGTATTAAAGGCGGAAAATTCTGTTTTCCGTTCGATTGAATCCATAAAGCCGGCTCCCGCATCAGCGGGCCTTGCCGTGATCGTGTCGTTGTGCTGCGAACCTGTCAGGGAAGCCGCCGCAAAGCCGCTCCCGAATTCCACGCCCTTGCATCCGCCCAGAGAGAGGGCGGCCTGGGCGAGCCGTGCGGAGACTTTATCGAAGACAGGCTCCCCCAGCCCCGGCGGAAGGCCCGTAACGCTGACGGTAACAATGCCCCCCGTACTGTCGCCCGAAGCGCGCAGCGATTCTATTTTTTCCCTTATCTCATTGACATAATCGCTGCGGGGTACACGGAAGAAATTTTTTCCGGTTTCTTCAATATCAAAGCCCGGTTTTTCCGGGCCCGGAATATCGATGCCCGCAATAGAAGAGACCCATGAACGGATGCCGGTATGTGAAGCTTTCAGGAAAACTTTTGCCACCGCTCCTGCCGCTACCCGCCCCGCGGTTTCCCGCCCGGAACTGCGGCCGCCACCCCGGTGATCCCGCCGCCCGAATTTGGCTTCCCATGTCCAGTCCGCATGCCCCGGACGGTAGACTTCTCTCAATTCATCATAGTCCTGCGAGCGCCGATCCCGGTTTCGTATGATGATGGCGATGGGAGTTCCCAGGCTTTGGCCCTCGAAGACACCCGAGAGGATCTCCGGTTCGTCTTCTTCGTTCCGTGCGGTAGAGGCCCCTTCCCCCCCCAGGGGCCTCCTCCGCCTGAGTTCTGCGGCGATGTCTTCAGTCTCCAGGCGAAGCCCTGCGGGACAGCCGTCGATAATACAGCCCAGGGCCGGGCCGTGTGATTCACCAAAGGTCATGACTCTGAACAGAGTACCAAAACTGTTTCCGCTCATGCTTCTTCCTTTTTCGACTTCATTGTAGACAGGAGAATAATAGGATACTATGATGAACTAGGGAAGCGCTGATTTACTCAGATTTACTCAATGGAGGATTATATGCAGGGAAAAATGAAAGTTGCTATACAGACCGGACTCGGGAAACTGGAATTCACCGAAAGGGAGATCCCTCAGCCCGGGAGCGATGAGGTTCTGGTAAAGCTTGAGTACGTAGGGGTCTGCGGTTCGGATCTGCACTACTATGAGAACGGACGCATCGGCAACTTTATTGTGCAGTATCCTTTTGTATTGGGCCACGAGGCCGGAGGGGTAGTGGTGGAAACCGGTTCCGCGGTAAAGCATCTCAAGGCCGGGGACAAGGTTGCGCTGGAGCCGGGAAAAACCTGCGGACACTGCGAATTCTGCCGCAGCGGACGCTATAATCTCTGCCCGGATGTGATCTTCTTTGCGACTCCCCCGGTAGACGGGGTTTTCTGCGAGTATGCGGCCCACGAGGCGGATCTCTGTTTCCGCCTGCCCGGCAATATGGATACCATGGAAGGGGCCTTGATCGAGCCGCTTGCCGTCGGTTTCCACGCTGCAAAAACCGGAGGCGCGGAGCTGGGGCAGACGGCGCTTGTAACAGGTTCAGGCTGTATCGGGCTTGTGTCCATGCTGGCGATGAAGGCATTGGGCGTTTCTACCGTATATATTACCGATGTAGTCGGGAAGCGTCTGGAGAAGGCAAAGGCGCTTGGGGCGAATGCAGTCATCAATTCCAGGGAAAAAGATCCGCTTGAGGCGGTAAAAGATCTGACAGGCGGCAAGGGCGTCGATCTGGTCATCGAAACCACCGGCAATGAGATTGCCGCTTCCCAGGGTATCGGCGCGCTCAAGAAGGGAGGGACGCTGGTGTTTGTCGGTTACAGCCCTTCAGGACAGATGAGCCTGCCCATCGGTATGGCCCTGGACAAGGAGATAGGCATGAAGACGATCTTCCGCTACCGTCACATCTATCCTCTGGCTATTGACGCGGTGAGCAGCGGAAAAATCAGGGTGAAGGATATTGTTACCAACGTGTTCGATTTCAAGGATATTCAGAACGCCATGGATCAGAGTGTCCATAACAAGGCCGATATTGTAAAGTCGGTCATAAAGATGGTATAGCATGTACGGTTAGTACTAAAGAGGAGTGATTTTACATAAGCGGCGAAACGTCCGCTTTTTATAGGAGTTATGCGGAACTTCGTTCCGCTTCGATTTACATAAGCGGCGAAACCGCCGCTTTTTAGAGGGGTTAATAATAATGAAAACACCGGTAAATAGTAACGGATTTATTCAGGTTGCGCTGGTTGTGCGGGATGTGGAAAAAGCGGCACGGGAATGGGCCGGACTCTTCAATATTCCGGTTCCCGAAATTCAAATCCATGACGCGGGAGCCGGCACGGATGTTACCTACCGCGGTAAAAAGGCGGCCTACGGCATGAGGATGGCGGTAATTGATGTAAAAGACAGGGGCTTTGTCATCGAACTCAGCCAGCCCACCGGAGGAGAGAGCACCTTCCAGGAATTTCTGGACAAGCACGGCGAAGGGGTTCACCATCTGGGCTTTGAAGTGGGAGATAAACGGGATGCGATCATCGAAGAACTTGAACAGAACGGTTACCCGATGCGTACCATCGGCATATACCCCGGTTCAAGCTGGACTATCGTGGACAGCGAATCAAGGCTTGGGGTGAATCTCAATATCAAACCGAAACGATAAAAAAGAGCTCAAGTCAAATCGCTTTTTCCTCTTGCATTTTAACCTATACAGTTGTATAGTATATGTATGGCTGGAATGCCGGAACTGAGTGAAAAAATTTCCATCCTCGCCGGGGCGGCAAAGTACGACGCTTCCTGCGCCTCTTCGGGCAGTGAGGGGCGGCACGGGGAGGC
>JAIRXN010000086.1 GCA_031268245.1 Treponema sp.
TGTTCTCTTTGGCGAGTTTCAGAATCACCCTTTCGACACTTTCCTTTTCATTCACCACCCGGAACTGACCGTCATTGATATTACGCCACCTGTTTCGCCGCGCGGAGGGAATATCACCATAGAAGACATTCCGCATATTGGCTTCCCGCACCTGGCCGCCCAGAGTAAAAAAATCGTAGATGGAACCTATCATCCCCAGACCCCCGGTACACATCCAGAGAATCCCTGTAGGGATCTTCCCAAGGTAAAAACGGTGGAAGCCCAGGGCTCCGAAACCCGAGAGAAGCCATAGAAGGTATGCAACACCAGTGCTATACATTATGATTCAATAATGCGTCTAATTGACATCGGCGTCAACCTGATGAACAGCGCCTTTGACGGAGACAGGGAAGAACAGATCTTCAAGGCGAAAAAAGCGGGTGTCGGCCCCCTCATCATAACAGGAAGCAGCCTTGAGCAGAGTAGGGCCGCCCTTGAGTTTGCCCGTCTCCACGGGCTGTATGCCACCGCCGGTATACATCCCCACAATGCACGATACTGGAACAGAGAGAGCGCGGCCCTCATTCGGAACATGGCTCTTCCGGGAGGCTCAGTTGCCGGAACAGAGACTGCAGCCGCCGGGGCTATTGCCGGGGCCGTCGCCCTTGGCGAATGCGGCCTTGATTATGACCGGGACTATTCCCCCAGGGCGGAACAGCGGCGCTGTTTTGAAGAGCAGGTGAAACTTGCAGCGGAACTGAAGCTTCCCCTCTTTCTCCATGTGCGCTCTTCCTCCCAGGGCGGCGGCGCCTGGGAAGATTTTTTTGCGATCCTGAAAAATTACCGCACAGATCTGACAAGAATGGTTGTTCACTGTTTTACCGGTTCGGCCGGAGAACTTGAAGCCTGCCTTGAACTGGACGCATATATCGGAATTACCGGCTGGGTCTGCGATGAAAGGAGGGGGAAGCATCTGCGGCCTCTGCTCGGCCGTATCCCCGCAAACCGCCTGCTCCTTGAAACCGACGCCCCCTATCTCCTGCCGCCTCCCCTGTCTCCCGGGGGCCGCCGGGGCAGAAACGAAAGCGCCAACCTTGTGTATATTGCCGAATTTATTGCGGAGAAGCTGGGGAAAAACATAGAAACACTGGCGGAGGAAACCTTCAAAAACACAGTCGAGTTTTTCAGCCTGGAACTTTAAATTTAACTTTGTGTCTTAAAGACTCTCCGAAATTATCTTGCCGTTTATCTTGTCGAAACGGATGCGGACTTTTTTCATGGGTTCCGTTACAAAGAGAGCCACCTGGCAGATTTCGATGAGGGTTCCCGGAGCAATTTCCCCCAGAACTTCCACCGCGGCGTTTTCATCGGCTTTGATGGCCTCCAGAAGTTCTCCCACCCTGGCGGCGGCTTTTTTCTGCTCATCTTCGAGCCGTTTTTTTAATTCTTCCATCTTGGCTCTGCGCCCTGCATTCTGTTCGGCTTCCATCATTTCCTTGAGTTTGGCAAGTTTGGCGGAGATAATGCGCATCTGGTGGTTGTTTTTTTCCTTTTCCTGATCGGCAGTAAAGTCGATGCCGCAGTGGACTTTCGTGGCCCGGCCCTGTTTCTTGCCGATGCCGCCGGCACGTATGCCGTGTACCGCATAGACTTCGCCCCCCAGGATCTTCCCCTTTTCACCCAGATCGATACGATCCAGCGAGTAGACCATGGAATTTATTATTTCCGAATCAACCGTAATGCTTTTGCGGGCCGCCGCCCGGCAGTTCTCGATGAACTTGGTCCGGAGTTCCCCGCCCGCCTTGATCAGCGCGGTTCCCCGGCCGATGATGCCCCCCGCTACGATGAGGTCTCCCTTGGTGACCGCATCGGTAACATCAAAAGTCTGCTTGATCAGCACCGAGCCGCCTGAGTAGATTTTGAAGCCGTCCATCACCGGCCCTTCGATCATCACATCTCCGGGGAAGATGATATGCCCCGTGTTGTAACCAACGGGGCCGTTTATGGTAAGGTTTTCCTTTACATTGAGAGTGTTTTTATCCCGGATAAGCTGACCGTTGACATTGGAGAGGATCAGGTTTCCTTCGGTACGGGTATTTTCCCCTCCCGAAACACCTTCCGGCCGTACCACGGCAAAGGAAATCACCGTACCGTGAACATTCTTGCCTTCCTTTCCGGCCTTTCTGGGCTGCATCCGCGCCAGGGCTTGATCTTTCTTGACGATGATGAAGGGGGAATGAGCCTTGTAGTCGATACGGGCATTTTCCTCGTTTTTCCGCGGTTTTTCCTTGAGCAGGGGATTTATTGCGAAGTATTCGGTCACTTCCGCAGAAGGCGCTTCCCCGCGGGCAATCAACACCCCCTTTACAGGGTGATGATTGAGGTTGCAGTCCTCAATGGCTTCCTGAACGGTATCCCAGCGGATTCCGTTAACGACATTGAGGCGTTCAAAGGCTGCGTATAACTGCCCGCCTTCCAGGGGCGGCCCCTTTCCCAGCGGAGGCATAAAGTCAGCCCTCAGTTCCAGATCATTATC
>JAIRXN010000163.1 GCA_031268245.1 Treponema sp.
GCGGAAATTTTACGATGGTTTCATCCGGTTCAGATATTTATGCAGAGTCGATAATACATCATCAAAATCCAGCGGCTTACCCACATGACCGTTCATTCCGGCCTCAAAGCATCTGTCAATGTCTTCCCGGAACACATTGGCGGTCATGGCAATGATGGGAATTTGTTTTGCGTTAGGGGTCTCAAGCGCCCGGATTTTCCGTGTGGCTTCATAGCCGTCCATTTCAGGCATCTGCACATCCATAAAGATCATATCATATTTCCCGGGCGCTTCAGAGAACATCCGCAGCGCCTCTATGCCGTTTTCCGCACAGTCAATGGTCAGGAGGGTCGGTTCCAAAACCGTTTGCATAATTTCCCGGTTAATTTCAACATCCTCAGCCAGCAATAAATGGTATCCTTCAAAGATGCCGTCTTTTTCCGGCTGCGCTTCCTCGGCGGGCAGCCTTTTCACGCCCAGACATTCATTAATCATATCGGCTATGGAGGAAGGGAAAAGGGGTTTGGGCAGGAACTTGTCAACCCCTGCGGCTTTTGCCTCTTCCTCAATTACACTCCATTCCGTTGCAGAGATCATAACTACAACGGAATTATCCGGATTACTCTCCTTTATCTTATGGGTTAATTCTATACCGTTCATGCCGGGCATCTTCCAGTCAACAAAATAGATATCATAAGCGCCCCTCTGTTCAATAAGGGAGACGGCTTCATCTCCGCCCGCCGCAGTATCACAGTAAACATTGAAAGACCGGGCAATTTCTGAAAAATAATCCCGTATTTCAAGATCATCATCAACCGCCATGATACGGATATTTTTCCAGTTCACATTCGGGCTTAAAAGACTCCGCCTTTCTTCCCTGCCGCGGCAGGCCTGTACTATAAATACAAAGGTTGAGCCTTTACCCAGTTCGGATTCTATCCATATCTTTCCGCCCATCATCTCTACGATACGTTTTGAAATTGCCAGCCCCAGTCCTGTTCCGCCGAATTTGCGGGAGGTACTGCTTTCGGCCTGCTGGAAGGAATGAAAGAGATTGGACTGCTGTTCTTTGCTGATACCTATGCCGGTATCTTTTACTTTGATCTGAATGGAACAGAGGCCGTCTTCCTCTCCCGCAAAATCCGCATCCAGCGTGATGGAGCCGTAATTCGGCGTAAATTTTACCGCGTTGCTCAAAAGATTGGTAATCACCTGGGCCAGCCGCTGGTCGTCTCCAATCAGGGTATGGGGAATTGCCCCGTCGATATGTATGGTAAAACTTTGCTGTTTCTCTCCCACCCGGAAGTTAATAACATTAACTACCCGCTGGAGCATCTTTTCAAAGTTGAACTCCGCGGGGGACAGTTCAAATTTATTTGCCTCTATTTTTGACATATCCAATATATCGTTGATAATGCCCAGAAGATGATTTGAAGCATCCTCAATCTTTGTGAGGCAGTAATCTTTCCGTTCTATATCGGAGGCAGCTTTACCTATGGAGGTCATACCGATTATGGCATTCATCGGTGTGCGGATCTCGTGGCTCATGTTCGCCAGAAAATCGCCTTTTGCACGACTGGCGGCTTCGGCGGCCTTCAGGGCATTCCGGACATTCTGCGCCATTTCATTTCGCAATATGGCATTCACAATGAGAAGACTCGCCGATCTCAGGATGTTTTCCTCCTCTTTCGGAAAACTGTGCTCCAGACGGCAATCATCAAAACTGGCAAAACCCCAAAAGGCACTCTTCAGGAATACAGGAACAACCAGAATGGATTTGATGCGGTATGGTTCCAGCGTGATACGTTCCGTTTCCTGAAAACTACTGATCGGACCGTTTATGCTCCATCCGCTGGCAAGTATTTCTTCCCATTGAGGAAGCGTATCCTGATACGAAAAATCCATCTTCCCGCCTGAGTGCACCGGCGTGCCGTCATTCCTCCATTCATAAACACAGGTGTAATAGAGCCGTCCGCCATCTCTTAGATTATTCTGCCACACATTTATACGGTCAACATTCACGCTGTATGCAATCTTCTCAATTCCGCCGTCAATGGAATTTTTCAATTCCTCTGTACCGGAGGCAAGCAGAATTGCCGCGGCGGCGTTTACGGCATGCAAAAGTTCATCCTGCCTGACAATCTTGGCGGTACGATCCTGCACGATCTTCTCAAGCCGCTTGCCTTCCTGGCGGTTCCGGTAGAACATGGCAACCAGAAGGACAAGAATGCAAAACAGGAGACCGGAAGCCCCGATGATCCAGGGCATCCGCTGCCGCTCCAGCTTGACACGGTAGTCAAAAGTTTTGCGCGTCCAGCGTTCGGCAATACTGTTTGTATCAATCATGCGCAATGCTTTATCAACAACGGAGCGCAGCCGGGTTTCATTGATATTAAAGCCGAATCGAGATTCAAAAGACCGGTTGAATACGATATTTGCCTTGTAGCCTGCCTGTTCACTGTAATTTGTGATGCTGAGAAGCACATTCTGCGTTGCCATAACGAGACTCACCTCATCATTTTCCAGTGCGGTAAAGGCATCATCCTTGCTGTGGTATTCTACCGTGTCCGCGTGATCCGGAAACCAGCTGCGGAACAATTCGGCGTAAGCCGTCTCCTGAATGAGCCCTACCCTGTTATAGAGAACCTCATTAATTTTAAGATCCGGAAAACCGGATTTGGACAGAAGCGCATAATAATCGGTCTGATATGATTCATCCGTCCAGAGGAAACGGTTCTCCCGTTCTGCCGAGCGGATCAGTTCGGTAACCATAGAAGCTTTTCCGGTTTCAAGCATATTCAGAAGGTCCGGCCATTCGACAATACCGTCATTCATACGCTTAAAAGGCAGGCCCGTGATGTTTTCAATTTCCTTTATTACATCAATGGCAATGCCCTGCCACTGCCTTTCCTGGCTGTTGTAGAAACTGACAGGATAAGTGTCGTATTCAAACAATACCGGCACGGCATTTCCGCTGTTGATATGCTCATGTATGTATAGCTGTTCCTCTTTGTTCAACTGCAGCGAAAATTTGTGCCTCATGTATTCCTGCCGCCCGGTATTATACAATGCGATCAAATGATACATACCGTTGTTCTGAAGCGCCTTTTGAACAATGGAGATTACCGGTTCCAGCGACGGGTTTCGGCTTGCAAGGGAAACCGTCCCATGGATCAGCGGGAAAAAATCTTCCGCCTTTACGTCCCCGTAAACATCGAAGGCGGCCTCCGCAATGCCTTCGTCGAAAAAGGCGTCTATTTCATCATTTTTCAGCATGGAATATGCTGTCCCGTAATCGTTAATAAAGACAGTTTCAACATGATCTCTGATATGGGACAAAACAAGGCCGGGCGTGATCGTGCCCTCCAGGAACGCATAACGCAGGGGCCGTCTTTTTGTTATAGTGGATAACTCTTCACTCCCCGCGATCCGCATAAACTTAATTGAACGTTCGGCAATGGCATCGGTCATAAAATAGATCTTCCGGCGATCCTCCGTGGCTGTCAATTCGCCGGAAAAATCAATCTTACCCGATTCCAGCCCGTCAATCAAATCACCCCACTCATAAACGGCAGGCTCAAAGCGAATCCCGAAAAGTTCTGTTAACCAGCCGCAAAACAGGGCGGTGTATCCCCGGATCTCGCCGTTTTCGTCAAAAAAGGTCTCGGTAGAGAGATTCATTCCATAGATGAATGCATCTTTTCGCCCCTGCAGGGCTTCAACGGCGGCAATCTCATCCTCTGTTACGCCAGGTACAGTCCGGAAAGAAGTATAAACAGGATACTCCGCCTGGTGAAGGCTCCCCTCGGGATAAGGCGTCTGCCGGGACGCAGGCTTTGCTTCCATCCTGCAGCCTGCGGCGCATACGAGTAATCCGGCCGCTAAAACAGAGCAAATTTTTCCAAATTGTACATACCGTGCCGCCATGATACAATTCTACCATCATTCTTCATGAAAAGTAAATGATGCGGCAATTAAATAGAGTCTGTCCATAAAGCCGGTTACTGTACGAAGCTTCAAGTCGTCTTGGATAGACTCTAAATAAGCTTGCTCCAAAACTTAATATTTGTTTCAGAGCAAGACCGGTAAAAGAAAAGAACGTCTTTTTAGGATCGCATTAAAAAATCTTACTTTACCGCTTCGAAGCCCTGTGTGAGGTCGGCAAGTATATCATCGATATGTTCGATCCCGATTGAAAGCCGTACCGTATTCGGTTTGATCCCCGATTCGAGAAGCTCGGTTTCGCTCATTTGGGAATGGGTGGTAGAAGCAGGATGAATCACAAGGGATTTTACATCGGCGACATTCGCCAGAAGCGAGAAAAGTTTGAGTTTTTCGGTAAAGCGCTTGGCCTTTTCAGCGTCCCCCTTTAGCTCGAAGGTGAAGATTGACGCTCCGCCCCTGGGGAAGTACTTCTTGAAAAGCCCATGATCCCGGTGGGAAGAGAGAGCGGGATGGTTCACCTTTTCTACCTGGGGATGCGTTGTAAGAAATTCCACAACCTTGAGTGTGTTTTCCGTATGCCGTTCCACCCTGAGCGAAAGAGTTTCCAGGCCCTGGAGGAAGAGGAAGGCATTGAAAGGTGAAAGTGCGGAGCCGGTGTCCCGGAGCAGTGTGACCCGGGCCTTGATGATGTATGCAAGGTTTCCCACGGCCTGGGTAAAGACAACGCCGTGATAGCTTGAATTGGGTTTGGAGAGGCCGGGGAATTTGTCATTGGCGGCCCAGTCAAATTTACCCCCGTCCACTATAACGCCGCCGATGCTGGTGCCATGGCCGCCGATAAACTTTGTCGCCGAATGGACGACTATATCAATGCCGTAATCGATGGGTTTGAGCAGATAGGGGGTGGCAAAAGTGCTGTCTACGATGGCGGGAATGCCGTGCTTGTGGGCAATATCGGCAACCGCCTTTACATCGACTATACTCGCATTGGGGTTCCCCACGGTTTCAAAGAACAGGGCCTTTGTATTGGGTTTGATGGCCTTTTCAAAATTGGCGGGATTGCTTCCGTCAATGAAACTCACCTCTACCCCCATATCCCTGAAGGTATTGGCAAAGAGATTATAGGTACCGCCGTAGAGCTGGTTGTCGGAGACAATGTGATCCCCGGAACGGGTTATGTTCTGAATCGCATAGGTGATAGCGGCAGCTCCCGAAGAGACGGCAAGAGCGGCAACGCCCCCTTCCAGAGCGGCAATCCGCTTCTCAAAGACCTCCCAGGTTGGGTTCATGATCCTGGTATAGATATTCCCCGTCTCGCTAAGGGCAAAACGGCCCGCGGCGGAGGCTGAACTGGGGAATACATAGGACGTGGTTTGATATATGGGCACAGCCCTTGCGTCGGTGGCCGGATCCGGTTTCTCCTGCCCGGCATGAACCTGAAGAGTTTCAAATTGATACTGTTTTTCTGACATACTATTCTCCTTTCGGTTTTTCCTATTAATACAATAGGTTTAATATACTATATAATCTTTGAAAACTTTTGTCAAGTCCTTTTTTTTACTGTACTGAAACCATTGCCGAGCATCTCCGCAATTAGAATCCCCAGATCATCACTAATACTGATACGATAGACCGATATACTCTTCCCCCGTGAAAGGCAGCAGGATCGGGCTATGAGGCGTGTCCCCCTGCTGCTCTTCAAAAAAGAGATACTGCAGGACTGCCCCACGGTGATTCCGCGAGCCTCCCCGGAGGCCAGTTCAAGGTTACAGTGGACGGCAAAGGCAAGGTCGGCCAGGGTAAAAATCGCCCCGCCCTGAACGGCGCCGCCCGCATTCCGGTGAATGTCCTGAATTTCCATGCTGCACTGCACGGTTTCATCGCTTGCCGAGTCGATGACGATCCCCGCGCCGGAAGCCCAGCGGTCGGCTTTGAAAAAATGCCGTATCTTTTCCAGATTTCTTTCCATAATGCCGCTATTTTAGGATAACACCGCCGCACTTGTCTATAAAAAAACGCTGAAAAACACCGATGATCACAATAAGGGAGAAATATATGGCAACAAAATGCATACACTGCGGTTCTTCATCATACGGGCCCGGCTGTTCCGGAAGCCTCAACGGGCTGCACCGGCATAATAATGATGAAAAACGATGCATCTACTGCGGTTCATCATCCTACGGAACCGGCTGTCTGCAAACCCCTACCAGGGTACATATCCACGGACACGGAGCCAACAGGTGTATCTACTGCGGCTCCGCAGTTTCAGGCATGGGCTGCAAACACAGTCCCACGGGGCATCACGAGAAGTAAAGTTTCTTAGTGGGTTTGTTCAGAAACTGAAGTTTCCGGACAAGCCCAGTATTGCTTCCAGTACGCCGCCGGCAACGGCAAGCGCCTTGTCGGAAACAGTGAAGCAGTGTTCCCGTTTGCAGCGGGGGTCGATATCCCCGGCCTTCATCCCCTTAAAAACTTCAATTCCGGAAGGAAGAATTCCCCGGACTACACCGCCAATGCCGGCCTGAATAGGGAGTCCTGAGACTTCCGCAACCGTATCCCCGGCCTGTACCGTATCCCCGATTGAAACCAGCGCCCTGAAGATCCCCGCCGCAGGAGAGCGGAGAAGCCGTTCTACGCTGTAACCGCCGATCTCGCCGGGGACGCCGGTATTGGGAAGGGCGCCGCCTTTGGTAATGACCCGGCCGAGTGTATGTCCCCGCATGGTTTCTATGACGGCATGACAGTCCGTTCCCGCAGTAAAGCCCGGCCCCAGTGCAATAACACTGCGGGCATCGTTACGGGAAGTGCCGGTATTGCGTTTTGCCATGATCGCATCAATCAGTACCGGGGCCTTCAATTGATCCCTGCAATCGCATTGAGGATCGACAAGGACGGCGATTTTTCCTTCTCTTGAAATGCGGAGGGCCTCTTCCGCGTGCGCGGCCAGCATCGCTTCACAATCTTCGACCTGTACATGGTTTTGGTAGACCGTTTCGGAAAAGCAGACGCTCCTCCGCACCGCAAGCGGCTTTTCAACTTCGGTCATCACGATATCGAAACCGGCGCGGCGGAGCCGCAGGGCTGTGCCGGAAGCGAGATCCCCCGCACCCTTTATCAATACCGTCCCGAATCTTTTGGAATTCAAATCCGTTCCCATAGTTTTTGGGCAAGTTCTCTTGAGTGGGCGAACAAAGCCTCTTCGTCAATGTTTTTAAGTACCCGCTCTTCCATGATTAGCCTGCCGTTGATAATCGTAGTATCCACATGACGTCCCGAAAGACCAAAGAGGATGTGGCTGTTGATCGTGTTTTCGTTCAGCGGCGTAGGCGCTTTGTAATCCACGATGATGATATCCGCATAGTGATCTTTCTTTAAGGCGCCGAGTTTGCCTTTGATGAAACGTTCCATGATTGTTTTGTTGTTTTCAAAAAGCATGAGATGAGGTTCCGCCCAGGCAACAGAAGGAATACCGGCTCCGTGTTTATGGAGAATTGCCGCTGTCTTGAGGGACTCGGTCATGTCGGAACTGTAGCCGTCGGTTCCAAGCCCCATGAGTATCCCTTTTTTGAGCATGGTCAATACCGGGGAAAGGCCGACAGCATTTCCCATGTTGGATTGGGGATTGTGAATCACCGCAACATTGCCTTCCTTCAGGAGATCCATCTCTTCTTCCGTTATGTGAACGCAATGAACGGCCAGCGACTTTTCGGAAAGCAGCCCGTATGTATGGAGCCTCTCGATTACCCGCATGCCGTATTTGCCCACGGCGTCGATCTGATCCTCAATTCCTTCCGCCGCATGAATATGAAAACCAATTCCGCAAGAGGCGGCGGCTTCGATACACTGTTTCATCGTCTTTTCGCCGATGGTCATCTGCGCATGCATGCCGAACAGGGACTTTAACATATCGTCATTCTTTGAGGCGCAGTGTTTTGCAAAATCAATATTCTCCGCAATGCCCGCACCGGCAATTTCAGGTCCATCCCGGTCGGAAACTTCATAGCAAAGGTTACTCCGTATACCGGACAGTTCCGCGGCTTCCGCGATCCTGAAGAGGCTCCCCCGGACGGCAAAGGGACTTGCATGGTGATCGATTACCGAAGTAACGCCGGAACGTATCCCGTCGATCATGGGACCGATTGCGCTGTAGTATACGTCTTCCGGGCCGAGTTCCTTGTCAAGCCGCCACCAGAGACCGGAGAGAATTTCTGTGAAGGTCGTAGCGGGCTTGGTTCCAAGGTTCATGCCGCGGGCAAAGGTACTGTAGTAGTGCATGTGAGTATTGATGAAACCGGGCATCACAATGCGGCCCCGGGCGTCGATGCGTTCCGCATCCGGGTATCTTGACTCAAGGGCGGCGCTCCCGCCCAGATCGGCAATGAGTTTACCCTCAATGGCTATGGCGCCCTTTTCAATAAAGGGCGCCGAAGGATCGCGGGTTATAAGACGGCCGTTGATAATTAAAATCATATCTACCTCAGCAAGTAACTGTATTTGCCTTCGATCAAATCGATCAAATCGATCACGGCAGCATATTTTTCCGGAAGAGTGTTTTCTTCCCTGCGCCAGGTAAAGCTTGTCTTATCCTGCAGGCGCACACGCCAGGAACCATCCCCGAAGGAGAAGAAACCGGGATTACCACTGTCCATGAAATCTTCACCGCTGCTGAAGACCGTAAGTTTTTCCCGGTAGGGAGATCCGGCATGGGGACAGAAGGTGGCGCAGTTGCCGCATTCGTTACACATACGGTCGATGTGAAGAATCTGATGGATTCCCCCGATGCTTCCGGGTTCCGCATCGCTTATCATTACGTTTGCCCGGTTGGGACAGACATCGACACAGATTTCACAGATACGGTTACATGAAAGACAGCGCCCCGCATCTTTTTCTATTTCCGTTTTACCGCTTCCCCCGGCAAGTACTCCCTTCTTTGCATAGACTTCCGGAATGCTCTCCATCCGGCCGGAGAGGAACTCATACCCGTCACAAAAATCAATTTCGAGAGAGAGTTTTTTAAGGATATCCTTACTTGCTCTTTTGGCGTCCTTAACGGCTTTTACCACCGTGGCGCTTCCTGCCTTACAGTCTCCGGCTATGTACACATCTTTAAGACTGCATGCACAGTATTTATTCACCAGGGGCATGCCTTTTGAATTAAGCTCAATTCCGTTCCGGGTAAAGATGCCGGTATCGACACGCGCTCCCACCGCGTTTATCACCCGGTCTGTACGGATCTCTTTTCTCAAGCCCGAAGCCTTAACGCTCCTGCGGCCTGCGGCATCGTAATCTCCCAGAACCATTTGCTCACAGACAAGGGTGGCGCCTGTATATGAGAGAGGGGCCAGCAATTCCAGAAATTCAACTCCGTCTTCCAGAGCGCCTTCAATCTCTTCGATTTGAGCCGGCATGAATTCACGGGTTCTCCGGTATACGATAGAAACTTTTTCAACTCCCCTGTTCCGTTTTGCCGCCCTGGCGCAGTCCATTGCAACGTCTCCTCCGCCGATGACAACTACTTCCTTTCCCAGATCAAGATTGAGAAAAGAACGTTTTGAATCTTCAAGGAAGGCAAGCGCATCAACTGCCCCTTCAAGTTTTATGTCGCCGGGAAGCCATGCTCCTGTCGCAATAACCACAAAGCGGTGATGTTTCCGCAATTCTTCTATAGAGTCCATCTCTGCAGCGAATTTAAATTCCACACCGGTTTTTACCGCAAGGGCGAGATCCTGTTTAATCGAAGATTCAGGCATTCTGAATGAAGGGATCACATACTCCACGATGCCGTAGGGCCTCTCCCGTTTTTCATAAACCGTAACCGGCACCCCGTTCCGTCTCAAAAAGATTGCGGCCGCAATACCCGCGGGCCCGGCGCCGATGACTCCGGCAGATTCTGAAGTTTTCAAGGGCGGTGTTTTCATTGAGGCGATATATTCATCCCCCGCTTTTTCGCAGGCAACGCGTTTCGCCTCACGGATTGCAAGAGAATCATCATAGTCCACGCGCGTACAGTAAAATTGACACTGGTGATCGCAGATTGCACCGAGGATCGCGGGAGCGGTGTTTTCGGCAAGAATGATCTCGTAAGCTCCCCTGTAATCTCCTTTTGAAAGACGGTCAAGGTATTCCGGTATCTTCTGATGAATCGGACAGCCTCCCCTTCTGCAGGGCGCCTTGGCGCAGTCAAAGAGAGGCAATTCTGAATTTGTTTTCCGCGAAGCGCTCTGCCGGTATTCCCGGCGGTAACGCTTCATTCCGCTTATCCGGGCAGTCAATTCATTGAGGGCTTCCATCTTAATGCCCTTCCCGGTTTCTAT
>JAIRXN010000214.1 GCA_031268245.1 Treponema sp.
TTGCTTCTGGTGTAAACCCCTTCCCGAACCAGGAATCCGCGGAATTTTCCGTGCCCGGAATAAGGTTTACCATTTACTTTTTCGGCATACCGGAACGAAGACTTTAGATTTTTTTTTCAGAAAAACGAATTTTTATAGCTCAGATATTTTTTCGTGCCGGCGCCGTTTTTTGTCCCTTCATTCAGTCTACTCCGGCGTCCCGGTTTTTCAACGGCAGGTCTACAGGGTTTTTGCGATGCTCAGCATGGCTTCTACGGTTTCAGGGGCCACATCGGCCTGAATGATATGGGCCGGGGCCATCAGGTAACCGCCGTTTTTTCCCAGAATTGCGGCGCGGCTGCGCATCTCTTTTTCTATTTCGGCTGCATTACCCTTGGGCAATAGCTGCTGTTGATCGATGCCTCCAAAAAAGGATATCCGTCCGCCGTATTTTGCCGCAAGTTCGGCAGGATCGGAACCGGGAACATTCGGCTGGACGGGATTATAGATATTGATCCCCATTTCTATGAAATCATCCAGCAGGGGGGCCACGGCGCCGTCGCTGTGCATGATGATGAGAATTTCCGGATTGACGGCCCGCAGTTTCCCGATGATCCGTTCATGCCGGGGCCTGAACATCTCCCGCCACATATCCGGGGAAATGAGAGTCGAAACCTGGCTGCCCAGATCCTCTCCCAGCCAGACGGCGTCCACTCCGGCGCGGACCAGTTGTTCCGCTATACCCGTGGTAAAATACTCAACCTTGTCATTTATTGTTTCAATCCATTCCTCTCCGCTTGCCATATCGATCATGTATTTTTCAAGACCTGTCAGGTGCCAGGCAAGTTCAAAGAGGGAAAGTTCGCAGTCGCCGATTATAAAGTAGTCTTTCCCAAAACAGTCTATGTCCCGCTTGGCTTTTTCCATCCGTCCCGGAGCATAGGGGTCAGGAAAGGGAAAGGCCTCCGCGTCTGCCGCGGATTCTACCGTTTCCAGGGGGCACTTGACCACCTCCACGTAGAGGGAGGTCGGCTTCATGTGCATACCGAATTCATTGGTGGTAATATCGCCCTTTACGGTTTGAGGCGCAAAATTCCCGGCGGTTTGTCCTCCTACCACTACACAATCGCTGCCCAGAGTGGTTCGGATATCGTTGGCCGAAATACGGTAACTGAGATCCTCATAATACGAAATAGTGTAGTCGCTTTTCATTCCAAGCTTTTTGGCAAAATGTTCAATCAGGCTTCTACAGAGATCAAACTGAAAGGGGGGCCGATCCGGTTTTCCCGCCCCTTTTCCGAAGGCGGATAATACTCTTTCTCTCGAATTCATGGGTATACCTCTTCCTTAGGCTCTCGACCCGCAGGGCCGGATGGATTTTCTTTACTTTTTCTGAAAAAAAATGCCCGGAGCACGGGGCCCCGGACATTCCGCATCAAACCAGTTCAGAAACCGGGGCTTCCGGACAAGCCTGACGCCGTTTTTTAATAATTGAACTGATCCACGTTGTTCTTGTCAAATACCAGTGCCGGGCCGAGGAGTACTTCCTTGTTGTTGATGTTCCGGGAGCCGAGCCGTCCGGCGGTGAAAGAGCCGGAAGAGCTGGTGATGGTTTCCTGGGCAAGCTGATAGCCGGCCTGGATGGAAAGGTATCCCAGATCCATACAGTTCCAGAGAACTCCCGCATCCAGAGGATTGGCCTGATTCTTGATATACGACTTGATTGCATTGGGGGTTGCAAGACCGGTGAGGAAGATCTTGCTGGGATCAGGTTTTGCCGAAGCCGCTTCGTACTGGGAACCCAGGGCAGGACAAGCCATGGATGTAAGGCCTATTGCCGCCTGAATCTGATCGGGGTTGGGTCCCATGCGTCCGATGAGGGTACCGCTCTGGGCCTGGGTGGTGGTTTCATCCGGGCCGGGGTAGTACACATCGGTGTCTTCGTTCTTTATGGAGATCCAGTTGTAGTCCGGGGTGGTCAGAAGCTGCTTGATTACCCCAAGCCAGGCCTGCTGGTTGGCATCGGTTTTTGCTGAAGACACGACGCCCAAATTGACAGGGTTACCGGGGCCGTAGCCTTTGAGTTTCAGATTGTCCGCAGTACCTTTCATGATACCTTCCGCAACACCTTCCGAAGCCACCTGATTGATGAAGAGATCACGGGCGTCCGGGCGGGCGTCGGCATCAAAGGTCAATACCTTGATACCGCGCTGCTGTGCCTTCTGGAGTGTGGGCGCAATGGCGTTAGGGTCGTTGGGTGAAACAAGAATGACATTTACCCTCTGGGCAATCCAGCCTTCCAGAATGTCCACCTGCTTCTGATTGGTTGCCTGATCCTGGGGCGGACCATCGTAGAGGAAGTCAACCGTTTTTCCGGACGCATTGAGTTCATCCACCGCTTCCTGAGCGCCTATCTTGACGGCATCGAAGTAGTTTTCACCCTTGAATTTCGGCATCATGGCGATTTTCAAGGTTCCCGACGAGTCTCCTCTGCCCCTGGCAAAAGCCAGAGCCGCGGAGAGAGTGAGCAGTACTAATACTGCTGCCAAAATCTTTTTCATAAAGATCCTCCTGGTTAAATTTTATTTAACGGCGGTAAACTACCGCCGAAAAACATACGTTATTAAATCTCCGTTGGGATCGTCCCCTTTACTTCTACAATGCGGCCCCGTGTAACGCGGCGGTTAAGTATAAAGTAGCTCACCAGGCTTATAACCAGAATTCCGCCGTGCACAATGGTCTGGGCGGCGATAGGAATATTGAGTACCGTAAGGCCGCTGTTGAGGACTGCGATGATCAATGTTGCCAGAATAGTGCCCTTTATGTCGCCGATGCCCCCCATGATACTGGTTCCGCCCAGTACGATTATGGTAACCACCTTGAGCGCCAGGCTGGAGCCGGCATCGTACTTGATGCTGGTAAACCTCCCCAGCCAGATAAGCCCGGCAAAACCGCAGATAAGGCCGCTCAGGGCATAAATGATGATCTTTACCCGGCTGGTATTTATACCGCTGAAACTGGTGGCCTGCTCGTTGAGGCCGATGGCGTAGATCCGGCGGCCCAGGGTGGTTTTGGAGAGGACAAACCAGAATATAAAGGCCAGTATCGCGAAATAAAAAATTTGCAGGGGTATGTAGGCGATTTCGGAAGTGCCAAACCACTGACTGCCGGGGTAGGAATAAACGCTGTCCCCCTTTGAGATACTCCGGGCAAGCCCCATGTAGAGGTACATAGTAGCCAGGGTGGTAACCAGGGGGGAGATTTTTATTTTGGCAATAAGGAATCCGTTAAAAAGGCCGCAGGCCGTGCCGGTAAGGAGGGCTGCCGCTATGCCCAGAACGCTGCCGCCCCGGAGAGCAGCGATCCCGCCAATCATGGCGGACAGTACCAATGTGGAACCCACGGAAAGATCGATTCCCCCGGTGATAATGATCAGGGTAACCGCCAGCCCCATCATTCCGATTTCCACTATATTGCGGAGCATGACCCCGGCAAGATAATCGAAGGAAAGAAACACGCTGTTCATTGCCGCAATGGCTCCGAATACCAGCAGCAGAATCGCTGTCAGCGCCCAGTTAAAGGTGAATTTAAATCTTTTGTTTTTCATCGGGCCTTCCCTCCGCTCTCCGCCGGATTGAGCAGCTTCCGTTTTTCAAGATTCAGGGCGCTCACTATCACGGCGAAGATGATTATCGCCCCCATGATGGCATCGGACCAGTCGGAACTGATTCCCATGTAGTTGACTGCCGGGGCAATTACCGAAAGCACCGCAGCGCCGAAAACCGTGCCCAGGATCTTGCCGCTGCCTCCGGATACGCTGGTACCTCCCAGCACCACGCAGGCGATGAAGGTCATTTCCAAGCCTGTACCCATGGTAGTGGTAACCCGCTGGCTCGCGGTGGCGATAATTGTCCCCGAAATACCGAAGAGGGCCCCGGCAATAACATAGGTTATAATAATCACCTGATTGACCTTGATACCCGTAAGACGCGCCGCTTCTTCATTGTTACCCACGGCGTATATCTTTTTGGAAAAGCGGGAATACTTCATAAATACGAGGGCTATGACGGTAACAATCAGCATGATGAGAACGCTGCCGGGAATAATCCCGAAGATCTTCGCATCAAAGGCAAGCCAGGTAAAGCTGGCGGGCAGGTCGTAGAGGGAGCCTTCCACCAATAGGGGCAATATCCCGGAAAAAAGCTGAGCCGTGGCGAGGGTCGCCACAATGGCGGGGATGCGGAACTGGGTTATAAAGAGGGCGTTGACAAGGCT
>JAIRXN010000224.1 GCA_031268245.1 Treponema sp.
CCTCTGTCTTTCGGTGTTTCCTGTAGTATCTCCAAGCGTCTTACTTCTCCGTTCATATCAACAAAAAGCTCAAGAATAACCCTGCCTTCGATTCCGGAACGGAGCGCAATCGGAGGATAGAGACCCCTCAGGGTGGCGGCAATATCCCTTTCATTAAGAAGTTTCGGCGGCACTGAAATTTTGTGCATGGGCAGATACTCTTCGCCTCCGGAAAACTGAACCGGCGGCATAACCGGCGGCGCCGTCAGGAGAGTTCCGGGCGCAAGCACTGTCTGATCAGGCTCCTCATCGGTTTCGATTATGTTTTCCGCGATGGATTCCACGGCATTGTCAGGCACAGGCTCAGAACTCGGCGGGGGAGGGGGGGGAGGCGCCGGAGGCAGTTCTTCAAACTCTTCGATATCGGCAAGCTTCATCACCTGGGCATTTTCCTGTATTTCAGGCTGTGCGGCATTCAGTCTAAAAACCAGAAAGAATATGAGAAAGCCGTGGAGGGAGGCGACGATGATAAACAGCAGTATCCGTGTACGGGCAATCTTATCCATCTTTCACCACAAAACTTACAACGCGGTACTGGAGTATCTGGAGTATGCCCAGCACCCGGTTGACCCGCTCAAAGGAAGTATCCCTGTCGGCAATGATATGAATACGGGTGTCCGGAGCCGTCCTGTAGAGATTGTCCACCTTCGTTTCAACTTCGGCAAGGGAGGCCGGAACTCCGTCAAGGTATACGCCCCCGGCCCTGTCAATCCATATTTCAAGGTTCTTTTCCGCACTGGTACGCTTTGCGTTTTGCGCCTCAGGATATTCAATCTTTACTTCCCGTCTGTAGTTGATCAGGGCTACCAGCATGATGAATATGAGGAGCAGGAACGCTACGTCCGACATGGAGTTGAGGGGGATGACAAAATGTTCCCTCTTGCGCCGCAGTTTCACCGTCCCTCCCCGCTCTTTTTCATCGAAAAGGAAAATGAATCTATTTTGCATTTCTGGGCTATTTCCACAAAGGAAACAACGTTCTGCCAGTGAGCGGCAGGATCTATGCTGAGCATTACCGCCATATTGGGGTTGTTTGCCGCCGCTGCGCCGATCTCCTGTTCGGCAAAACTAAAATCCCGGATTTCGTTTCTGTAAATAATCTGTCCGTTTCCGTCAAGTTCAAAACGCAAGAGGCCGTCTTTCTGTATCAGCCGGGTGGAGTCTTTTGCAGGCAGATTCATAAGGAAACCCTTGTTGACATTGAAACCGGCAATCACAATAAAGTAAATGATAAGCAGAAACGCTATGTCGCTTGAGGCGCTGGAGTCCCCGAAGAGATTGCCTCTTTTTTTTCTAAGCTTCATCTTGTACTGCCGCCGTTTCAGCCGCTTTCTTTACGGCCCTTTCGGACCGTATTGCAAATTCCGTGATCAGCTCCGAGCATGCCTGTTCCGTATCCGCCGCAAAACGGTCTACCAGATGGCTCAGGAGTGAATGGGCAATCATGGCGATGATGGCGATGATAAGACCGAAAACGGTGGTTATGAGGGCTTCATAGATGCCGTTTGCAACGATCTGCGCGTTAACTTCGGTTGCCTCCGCAATGGATCTGAAGGCGCTTATCATCCCCGAAACGGTACCCAGAAATCCTGTCAGGGGGGAAAGGGACCCCAGGGCAACGAGAAAGTTAAAACCGTTTTCCAGAGAATTGATGCGGCCTAACGCTTCCGTCTCCGCCGCCCGTTCCATCTGGTGCTCGGAAAGATCGGAGTGGTTTACCAGAGTGAGAAGTATGGACGCCCCCATGCACTTCTTTGTACGGGAAGAAAGATACTCCCTTGCCTCCTCAATGTTATTATCCGGTATGCAGGATTTCACTTTTTCTTTCAGATCATCCATTTTAAGACTGTGGGAAAAAATGTAGATGGATCTTTCCAGGGAAATTGTAATAGTGGCAATTGAAAAAAAGAGAAGCGGCCACATAAAGATACCTCCCAATCTGAAAAGTTCCAGAAGGGATAACGACATATTTTGAGCTTCCATGATTACCTCTTTATAATCTGTTTCAAACTTATTTCTTCCCGGGAAAGATCCTCTCCGATTTTTTCCCAGGCATATTCTGTGTAGATCCACTGAACGGCTTCTTCCCAGTCCCGCAGCAGCGCTCCCGAATTCCGTAAGGCTTCAAGTTCGGAATTGCGGGAATTTTCCGCTGTCTGTAAAAGAAAGGCCGTATAGGTCTTGTTCCAGTCAATCCCTTCGCCGCGGATCCATTCGGCGCCTTCCTTTTTCCACTCCGCGGGACGTTTCTTTTTCGGAACTGTTTCCGGGAGAAGTATGGGCTGCCAATAGGCGCTAAAGTATTCCCCGGTCCTGAACATTCTGTTCTGACAGTAGCCGCGCATCCATTCGGCAAGGGCAATGATCCGTTCACGCCGGTTCCGCAGCCGTGTCAGGGCTTCCGCGCCGGTAAAGGTACTGTCCCTGAGCCGTATCCTTCCTCCCGAGATCTGCACCGCTTCAGGCGGCGAGAGGAAACGGAAGGACGGCGGAGAAGACGTAAAATGCGCAGCCCCGGAAAGTTCCAGTTCATATTCATTCCAGCCGCTGTTGTTTCCCCCCAGATAATGAAATCGTACAGGATAGAAGCTGCCGTCTTCAAGAGGGGCGCTGCACCTGATCTCCATCCAGGGGAAATCCTCAAGACTGAGGACAAAAAAGGGCTTCCCCTCCCTGCCCTGTTTTTCAAGAATCTCAATTTTTCCCATGGCGCCTCCAATGGCTTCCATCCGGAAGCTTCCCTGCCAGCGCCTCAGCGTCTTTTCTTCAAAAAAGCTGCCGTCTATTATCTGTCCTGCCTTTTCCGCCGCGGTGATACATGTTGACAGAAGAACTGCGAGGAAAGCAAAAAGAGGAAACAGGAGAATTTTTTTTACGTTATGTATTTTTTTTATACAGGTTTTGCTCATCAATAGCTCCACTTGAATCCGAAAGAGGGTACCGGTATGGGCATCTCATACACTGCCGAAAGGTAGTCGCCCGTATTTTCCTTTCCGGTGTAGGAATTAAAGCTTGTATTTCCTCTGGCAGGCAGTACTATCCCCAGCACATTTTCTATGGCAAAGTACATTTCAAGATGCGCCTTGCCCTGTTTGTTGAACTGAAAAATCGAAAATTTCAGATCCATGGGGAAGGAGAAAGTAGTTCTGTTGGTCTCGGAATAATGAGAATCTCTCGTCCATGTTTCAATATATTGACCTGTAAATTTTCCGTCCTTATCCAGAACCATTACAGGGGTGCTGTGGATGTTCCCCACCTCGTTAAGGGGAACGCCGCTGGCAAAACCAAGGCGAAGATATATGTTTAACTGTTTTTTGGGTTTGATATTCGCCACAAGGTTGAGGTAGTTGTAACGGTGGAAATTCGGGAAGAACCATTCGTTCCCCGGCCCGGTGGTAATAGCAATATCACTGTCGCCTGTGATCTGGTTTGGGTTCCGGTAACGCGCATAGTTGAAGGAATAGGAGATCCAGCCGTCCAGATAACGGCCCTCCATTTTCTGTAGTTGAAGATCGAAGCCCCAGACACTGCCTACGCCGTCAAATCTGTATTGGTATTGCACCTGCCCTCCCCCAAGGCGGTAATGCAGGGATTGATAAGTTCTGTCATATATATGTTTGTAGTAGCCTTCAATATTAAAACTGAAATCCGTTAAAAAATCTATTTTGGTTCCGGCAATACTTGTAATGGAGCGCGCCGGCTTCAGTTCATAATCTCCGATAGGGATACTGCCGTCAATTGAATTAATCGAATCGCTTTCCGAAGAAAAAAGCCCTGTACCCGCGCTCAGGGAGAGAGAATCTATGACGCCCCTGTTCCGGAAAACATTAAAATCAAGGTTAAGCCTGGGGTTAAGAACGGGGTAGGTCTGTATGGTAAAATCTTTCCCCGCAAAGTAGAGATGATCCAGCCTGAGCCCCAGTTCGGCGGCAAAACGGTTCCGGGGGCTGGAATACTCGGCAAGACTGTAAGCTGAAGTATTGAGCCTGTGATTCCCGAATTCGGTAATAAATTTCTGATATGCGTTTACCGGATAGGAATACGCGCTGTTTGTAGCAACACTGTTTGACCATGCATACGTTTCCCCATACGAAGAATAATATGTGTACAGTTCCTGCGCCCCCAGCGCAAAGATAAATCCCCTTCCAAGATCCCAGTCAAAATCGGCCCTGCCCTGAACATTGCTGGTATTGGCGGTCGACTCTATGTATGTATCCCTGTCTTCAAGGCTCCAGCTTTCTTTCCCTCCGGTAAGCAGCGGGAAATTAGTCTTAAAATAATCGGAATACTTTACGTTAATATCGTCCCTAATCCAGCCTTCAATATTCGTCCGGTAGAATCCTCCGCCCAGAGTAGTCTTCAGTACCATGGAACGCAGGGGATTGAAAGTCAGATTACCCGTAAGAAAGCCCTGCATGTTGAGATAATCGAAGTTAAGATCCGTTTCGCTCCTGAGAATCCCCCCGCTGCCGTCCTGTTCGCTTGTATTTTCATACAGGACGCCGATTCCGTCCGCTCCGAAGAAGCCGGTCATCCCGGCCTGGAATCTTTCGTTAAAACGGTAATTTCCGTTCAGCGTAACGCTGCGGATATAGGGCGCCGTCCGTATATATTTTATCACCTCAAGCTGCGGGATCACCGGTATCATTAATTTAAAAAAACCGACAACAGGATCGTAGTAAGTTACCCTCCCCATGATCCGCAGTCCTCCGTTACCCAGAATGGGCAGGGAGAGCGCAAGGTCTGCGGCGCTGGTTGAGATCGACATCTCAAGTTCCACCTCGGTGGGCGAGGGCTGCTTTGACGTAATCTCCAGAAGCCCTGAAATCGAATGCCCGTAACGGGCGGAAAAAACCCCGTGGGAAAGCTGGGCGCTCTGAACCATTCTGGGATCGAAGATCGAAAAACCTCCTCCCCAGTGGTAGGGATTCTCCACATAGAAACCGTCAAGGCTTGCCATGAGATCCCCCGGAGCGCCGCCGCGGATACTCGGCTGGGCATTGAAGAAACCCGCGTAACCCACGCCGGGAAGAAGCTTGATGGTACTCATCACGTCTTCGATGATGCCTATTTCCGCAGTCCGGGCTATCTGCTCTTCGTTGACAGCTACACTGCGGCCCGTCTTGGTTTCGCTGGTTCCCGGACGGCTCGCCTCGATCACCAGTTCCGTGCTTTCAAGAATCCCCCCGGAAAGGTAGAGAGAAAAAGTAAAGGAGTCCCCTTCCGCGGCAATAATAAAGCGCCCGTTATCATAGCCGGGATAGGCGGCCTGAATCACCACCGGCCTGTCATCGGGAACGGAAACAAGAGCCCTGCCCGCCTCGTCGCAATCGTAGATTTTGGCATCCCAGGAACGGATCACCGCCCCCTCAAGAGGCAGCCCGATATCCCCGTCCTCAATGATCACCTCTACATCCCTGGCAAAAAGGGGAATAAGAACCGCCAGAAAGAGAGAAACGGTAAAAAGGGATTTTTTCCCGGACAAAGCTACCATAAATGTCTTTCTATACTATTTTCCTTCTTTATGTAAGTGGGAAGCTTCGTTTTCTGCTTTATAAAGGGCTAATAAGTTCATTCATCCGCCCGGAAAGGAGTTTTGACGGAATTTACGATGATTTCTTCTATAAAAGATCCTTATCTGTCATATTCAGGCTCGGCTTTTTATGCGTGTACCAATACTTTTGACATCCATTTTCTCGAATGAAACCTTGCGTACATCCATAAACAACGCAGGCCCTCGTCTAACGCCATGCCTATCCATGCGCCGTATACGCCCATGCCAAATTTGATTCCTAAAATATAGCTGCCCAAAAATGCGCCGAGCGGCATGGTCACTAATCCCATAATCACCGTTATCGCGGCGTCCCCCGATGTCCTAAGCGCCATTGATATGATATAATTCCCCGATCGTCCAATTTCCTTAACAATATTTATTATCATTACTATGGAAACAAAGCCAAGAATGGATTGATTGTCTGTCAGGAGGCCAAGCAGCGTTTTTCCGGTGAACGCGAAAAATACCGCAATAACCGCGGTAATTGCCATACCGTATTTGACCGCTTTCATGGTTTCATGGTAACAGGCTTCAAAACGGCCTTCACCAACCCGCCATCCGGCAATGATTCCATTAGCCTGGCTTAAACTTACTGCCACACAATATATTAAA
>JAIRXN010000028.1 GCA_031268245.1 Treponema sp.
TCAGGGCCTTTTCGGCATCTTCCCGGCCGATACCCCGGTTGAGGAGTGCCGCCAGGAGCTTCCGGGGGCATTCGGGGCTGCGGGCCAAGCGGGAGGCAAGCCAGCGCAAGGCATAACGGCGGTCGTCAACGATGTTCTGTTCAAGGAGTCTTGAAACAACGGTTCTTACAACGGCCGCAGCGTAACCTCGTTTTTCCAGTTTCCGGGAAAGGCCTGCCGAACATTGTTCCGCTCTGGCTACCAGGGCAAGGGCCTGTTTTTCCGCCCGGTAGCAGGACGCTCCAAAATGGAAGGCCTGCTCCTCATCTTCAGATATTTCAGGCGGTTGAGCTTCAAGACTGGTTTGGCTAAAAGATGCAAGAGCGGCTATAAGTGAATCGCTCAGGTAAGAGGCCCTGAAAACACAAGAGGAACCATCAGAAAACTCTACCTGAAAGAGTTCCGCATCGTTCCCCTGTTTTATCGAGACAATGGTCATATAAACCGCCCTCCGGAAGGGCAGCAAAAATTAACGCTTGCTGAACTGGAAACGGCGGCGGGCGCCCCGCTGTCCGTATTTCTTCCGTTCCACCATCCGGGGATCGCGGGTAACGTAGCCATTGCTGCGGAGGCTGGTATAGTTGTCCTGGTCTACCTGGCAGAGCGCTCTGGACAGACCATGACGGCAGGCGCCGGCCTGACCGTTTGAGCCGCCTCCATATACGTTAATAAGAATATCAAACTTGTTTTCACTGGCGGTAACCATCAGGGGCTGGCGCACCATCAGCGCATATTCACCCTGGGGAAAATACTGAACCAGTTCTTTACCGTTGATAACGATCTTCCCGGTTCCGTCCCGGATATATACCCGTGCTACAGAGGTCTTCCTTCTGCCGGTTCCGATACCAAGATTCTTAATCACAATCCACTCCTATAATTCTATCGTTGCCGGATTTTGCGCTGCATGAGGATGCTCGGATCCGGCGTAAATTTTCACGTTTTTGAAGAGTTTGCGGCCCAGAGGCCCCTTGGGAAGCATACCTTTTACCGCATTCTCCAGGGGAAAAGTGGGATGACCTTTGATAAGGGCCTCATAAGTGACAGATTTAAGCCCTCCTACATAACCGGTATGGTGATAATAGGTCTTCTGCTGAACCTTTCGGCCTGTGACTCGAATTTTGTCCGCATTGATAACCACCACATAATCTCCGACTTCCTGATGAGGCGTAAATACCGCCTTTTCTTTACCCCGGACAATGGAAGCCGCCCTGGCCGCAACCCTGCCGAGAATCTTGCCCTGCGCATCAATAACAAACCATTTCCGCTCAACTTCTGCGGGCTTTACAAATACCTTATCCATATCTTCCTTCTCAATTACAGTATGAAATGAGCTTGTTCCAAAATTATGATCCTACCGGATTTTGGGACAGGCTGAAGCTAAAATCTGCCATAAAAAGAACAGATGTGTCAAGTATCCGCCGGAGATAAAGCTTTGTATCCTTAATCTTCGGCGCGTATCCTGAACTAACGGCGTCCGTACTTGCGTACCACCATGATGATAAAAGCGCTGATAAAAAAGGCCATCCTGAGGCAGGGAAGTACGATAGAAGCCACGGGAACCGAGCCCAGGGTGAACGTATCCCCTTCGGTTATGCCGAAAAGCTCCAGAATGGAATACACAATCTCCACATACGCGGCGATGGTACCGATTACCATGAGCATCCAGGCAATATCCCTGGTCTTTGACCAGAGCATGATGGCAAAAAAGGAGGCCAATGCGCCCAATACCAGGCGGCTGACAATAAAAACCAACTCCCCTATATCCATAGCTTATAGTATCTCTTTTTAAGGCCGAAAGTGCAAGAGTGAAACAAGAGCGGCTTCCTCTCCGGGAGAAAGTTCTCCGGGGAGTATCAAGGGTTCCGCCGGGCCGGGGGGAATAAGGAAACCGCCTTCCAGAAAGCGGCGGAAAAATTTCTCCCAGCGCTCCCCGTCCGCCGCCTCCTTGAGAGAAAGGTAGATCCCGCGCTTCAGCCAGGGGCTTTCGGGGAGTATTTTGCGTATCCCGGGGAAATCCGCACAGCCCCTTTCCGGGGAACCGGCGAGATCATTGAGGGCCCGAAGCACGGCGGCCAAAACGACAGGGGGGATCAGATCTCCCGGGGGGAGATTTTTTTCAACTGAACCGGGGAGGGAGGCTGTGACCCAAAGAGGAAAAAATGAAGCGCCGGGCAATATGGGAAGCAAAACCGGTACGGAAGACAGCGAGGCTTCCGCGAGGAAGGGCCGCCAGAGTGATACTTCGCCCTGCGGTTTCGCTTCGAAGGCAGGATCGGGAAGGGGGGAAGGCACAGCAATTCCGCCGAGATCCGCGGGGAAGGAGGAATAAAACCGGAAATTCCGGCCTTCAATGAGGCGGCCGAGGACTTTGACAAGACGTCCTTCCAGAAAGTGCGGCAGAGGAGAAAAAAGACCCCGGTTTGCGGTATTTTTCAGATCCCGGAGAACGAGATGGGGTGTATGACCCATGATTGCCCGGCCTCCGGCCTGCCAGAGATCGACTATCCGGCCTTCTGTTCTGTCTTTGCCGCTGCGGGTATAAAGCCTGTAGTCCCGGGCTCTCAACACGGGCGGCAGCAGGTTCAATAAGGAGTTTCCGATCATCTAATCTCCGCCTATTTTGGTAAAACGGCTGCTTTGATGTTCCGAAAGAAAGCGGGTTTCGTGTCCCGTATCAAAATGAACACTGATGACGGGGCCTTCATCGCTTTCACGAATGTCTGTTACCGCCCCATAGCCGTGATCATCATGAAAAACCCTGTCTCCCTGCCTCCAGCGTCCGCCGGAAGAGGCCGCCCGCGTGCGGTTTCCCTGTTCCCTCGCCTTTGCAGTTCCGGCGCCGAAACCGTAAGGAACGCTTCCGATGACCCTGAGGCTGCTCTTATCGATCTCCCGGAGGAAAAGGCTTGGTTCTGTAGGCATGGTACGGCCGTAAAGCCGCCTGAGGGCGCAGCAGCAAAAGTAGAGTTCATCCATAGCCCTGGTGGCCCCTACATAGAAAAGCCGCCTCTCCTCTTCAATATCCTCACCCTTCTTGTCTTCTCTGGGGAAAACCCCCTGCTCCACCCCGGTAATGATCACCTTTTTGAACTCAAGGCCCTTGGTATTATGCAGGGTAATGAGGGTAACGGTTCCATTGGGGAAGACTCCTTTTGAGTTTTCCGCGGTCTCTTGGGCCAAGGAACGGTCAAGCTCTATGTGTTCCAGGAATTCGAGGAGACCTTCCATGCTGAGGGCATAGAGGCTTGCCGCATTTGCCAGCTCCTGGAGATTGTTAAGCCGCTGGTTTCCCGAAATTTCATCATGTTCCAGGTGATAACCGGCAATGCCTGAATCCTTTACCAGTTTGACAACGATGGATGAAAGTCCCTCCCCCGCGGCAAGGGTTTCTTTCAGGGAGATCTGATCCTGAACCTTGCCGCGTTTCCGTTTATCTTCAGGTTTCTCTCCTTCAAGCAGGGCCTTTCCCCCCTCGATCACCGTGTTAAAAGTCCCGATACCGGTTCTTGTCTTGGTTCCCAGTTCCGAAAGTAAAGCTCCGGCCGCTCTGAGAAGATCGGATCCGAATTCTTCACTGTACTCGATGATCCTGTCCACGGTGGCGGGCCCTACTCCTCTGCTGGGCTTGTTTACCACCCGGCGGAAGGCTACTTCGTCCCGCGGATTTACAAGAACCGAAAGCAGGGCCAGGGCGTCCTTGATCTCTTCCCGTTCATAGAATTTGAGGGAGCCTATGACCCGATAGGGGATTCCCCGGCGGAGAAATTCGGTCTCAAAGCCGAGGGACTGGGCATTGGTTCTATAGAGTATGGCCCACTCGTCATAGCGGCCGCCTTTTTTGACTGCGTTGGCGATGAGGCTGGCGCAGTAGGCCGCTTCTTCATCCTGATCGGGGAGAAAGGCAAGCACGGGGAGTTTCCCTTCACCCTTTTCCGCATGGAGGGTTTTACCCAGCCGGCCCTGATTGCGGGCCACCACGGAAGAGGCCGCCCGGAGTATGGGGACTGTGGAACGGTAGTTTCTCTCCAGCCTGATGATCTCCGTGCCGGGGAAACGGCCGGGGAATTCGAGGATATTGCGGACTTCCGCTCCCCGGAAACGGTAGATGGACTGATCATCATCCCCGACGACACAGATATATGTTTCTGTCCCCGAGAGGGTTTTAAGGAGTTCGAACTGGGCGATGTTGGCGTCCTGGTACTCGTCTACCATGATAACCCGGAAACGGTTTCTGAGACGGGCGGCGACCTCCGGGTTCTCCCGGAGTATCTCTACGGGTTTCTTGATAAGATCCCCAAAGTCCACATTGCCGATCTTTGCCATCCGTTCTTCGTAGGCCGCATAGATTCTGCGGAATTTCGGCCGGTGATCGATAAGATCCAGTTCCGGATCGGCGGGGCCCAGAAAATAGTCCTTGGCCCGGGAAATACTGTAGGCAGCCTCGCGGACTTCGGCCTTGGGTGCGTTTTCCATGATACCGGAAAGGAGGGAAATTTGATCATCATCATCGTAAATTACAAAACCGGCCTCCAGGCCGCCCAGGGTTCCGTTGCGCCTGAGGAACCAGGCCCCGAATGAATGAAAGGTTCGCAGCATTGCGGCGGAGGCCCGTTCATCGATAAGCTGGGCCCGTTCAGACATTTCGCGGGCAGCCTTGTTGGTAAAGGTCACCGCAAGGATCGAGCGGGGATCGACGTCCTGTTCCCGTATCAACCATGCGATCTTGGTAGTGATGACTCTGGTCTTCCCGGATCCCGCGCCGGCAAGGATGAGGAGCGGTTTCCCGGTATGGAGCACCGCCTGCCGCTGTTCAGGATTAAGCACGCTAAGGTAATCGCCCATGTGCAAATTATAAACTTTTGATGCGATCAAAGGTAAGGTGGTAAAAGCTGGTAGCTGCCTTTTTTTTATGCTACGCTTCCTCAAATGAACTCACCATTATGTGTAATCCATAACGCCAAAGTCCGTCTCGCCGGGGGGAAATTTTGCCAGGCGCTCCTTGCCGGGAAGGGGCGGATACTGAAAAGCGGTTCCAATGAGGAAATTCTTGAGACTACGGGAGCTGAAAAAATAGACGCCGCAGGCGCCCTGGTTTTGCCTGCCTTCCATGACAGCCACCTTCATCTCCAGTGGCTCGGCCGGCGGGAGGGAATGATCGAAGGGGCCGGCGCGCTTTCAATTGAAGAAGTTCTTGAGCGCGGGAGGCTCCTTATCGAAAAGCTTAAGCCCGCGCCGGGCAGCTATGTTCAGGGAGCGGGGGTAAATCCGGATCTTTTTACCGCCGAGAAGCGGGATCTCAACCGTGATGATCTCGACAGGATTTCTACCGTACATCCGGTCATTATCAGCCGGCATTGCGGACATACGATCTACTGTAACTCCCTGGCCCTTCAAATGGCGGGTTTAAGCGAAAGGGCTCCCGCCGTGGAAGGGGGTACTATTGAAAAGGATCAAAACGGCAGACCAACGGGAATACTGCGGGAAAACGCCAATGCCATTATCCGCTCTTCCATGCCTCCCATGACCGGGCCTGAAATGGAGGACAGCTTCAACCGGGCGATGCGGCGGGCCCTCTCCCTGGGGATAACGGCGCTGGGGAGCTATGACATAAACGGCCCCGACACGGATGAGGTTCTTGGGGCGCTGCAGAAACTCTACGCTGAGGACGGCCCCAGGATCAGGCTTACCATGCAGTGCGGCATCTCCGGCAAGGAAAAATTCCTGGATGAATTTATCAACAGGGGTCTTGTTACCGGAAAGCTGCTGCGGGAGGATGAAACAGGCGGTCCGCTGCTCAGGATGGGGCCGCTGAAACTCTTTATCGACGGCACGCTGGGAGGCCAAACCGCCTGGATGCGGAAACCCTACCATGACAAACCTGAAACTTCAGGCTTTGCCGTGCTTGACAAAGAGCCGCTGGAATACTTTTCCCGAAAGGCCGCCGGGGCAGGCATGCAGGTGATCGTCCACTCCATAGGGGACGCTGGAACGGAAGCGGTGATCAATGCGTTTGACAAAATTATCGAAGGAAACAGAAACCCTCTCCGCCACGGGATTGTCCACTGCCAGATCACAGACCGGCCTCTTCTGGAACGGATTGCGCAGAAGAACATTCTTACCTTTGTCCAGCCGGTATTCCTTGCCGACGACTGGCATATTCTCGAAAGCCGGGTGGGAAAGGAACTTGCCTCCGGTTCCTATGCATGGGGAACTATGAAGAAACTGGGTATCCGGGCAAGCTACGGAACCGATGCCCCGGTGAGCGCCCTCAATCCCCTCCTCAATATCAGCTGGGCTGTACTAAGGCAAGACCCATATACAGGCGATCCGCCGGGCGGGTACTACCCCGCAGAAAGGGTGGATCTACAAAACGCCCTTGACGCGTACACTGTTGAATCGGCGTATTCCAGTTTCGACGAAGGCTGCCTGGGGCAGATACAAGAAGGCTTCCTGGCGGATCTCTGTTTCCTGGACAGGGACATCTTCACTATTCCTGCGGAAGAGATCCATAAGGCAAAGGTGATCCGCACCATGATGGCCGGTAAAACGGTATGGGAACGTTGAAGCCTCTAAAACATGCGGTTTTGCAGTCCGCGGGGCGAAAAACCGCAAGAGCTTCTGTAAAACGTACCCGGGTTTTGCAAGAAGCTCTCTATACCCTGATTTCCAGATCGAAACCGGCGCGGCCATAGACCCTGCCCCGGACAAAGCTTCCGCTCCGCAGAATTTTTCCGGTACTGATCACCATGGCGCCGTCTACCTCCGGGGCCTGGGCATAGGAGCGGCCGAGGTAGAGATCCTCCCCGTCGCCTTCCAGCGCCTCTTCCACCAGCACGGTAAGTTCCTGTCCGGCAAAACGATCCATGCGCCTTTCCGTAATGGGGATCTGCTTCTCCCCGATGATACGCTTCCGCTCCAGGGCCAGTTTCTTCGCCACCCTCCCCCTCATGGAAAAGGCCGGCGTGTCCTCCTCCCGCGACCAGGTAAAACAGCCGAGCCAGTCAAGCTCAGCCTTTTCCTGAAACCGCAGCAGGGTTTCAAAGTCTTTTTCACTTTCGCCGGGAAAACCGAGGAGGAAGGTTGAACGGATAACCGCGGCGGGAAGCCGTGTACGGATGCTGTCAACGAGTCCAAGGTAGGAAGCCGCATTGCCCCGGCGGTTCATGGACTGTAGTATCCCTGCGGAGGCATGCTGAAAAGGAAGATCGAAGTAGGGAAGAAAACGGGGATCTCTTTCCATCAGGTCAAGAATCTTTACCGGAAAATGATCCGGGTGGATATAGAGAAGCCGTACCCAGAAATCTCCGGGAAGATCCGAAAGTTTTTCAAGAAGGACTGGAAGGGCGGCCCCTGCGGCAGTAAAACTACCCAGATCCTGGCCAATGAGGCAGAATTCCTTTATGCCCCTGTCCAGAAGTTCCCTGCACTCTTCTGTAATATCAGGAATACTGCGGCACTTGAGAGGCCCCCGGATGAGGGGGATGGCGCAGAAAGAACAGCGGTTGTTGCAGCCTTCGCTGATCTTTACATAGGCGGAACCGGGAAACGAGAGGAGGGGCCGCTCTCCCGGTCTGTAAAGACCGGAATCCTCCGCCGGGCGGACGAAACCGGGCGAAGCTTCTCCTTCGGAGAATCCTGAATGCACAGAAGCTGCATTTTCTTCCGTATGCATAAGATGGGAAACGGCTTCTCCTATCTTTTCAAGATCCGTATTGCCGAACAGAAGATCCGCTTCCGGGAGAGATTGTGAAAGTTCCGCCGCATAACGCTGGGCAAGGCAGCCTGAAAGGAGGATCTTTTTTTCCGGGTAAAATTTTCGCCAGCCGAGGACGGCATTAATCGATTCTTTTTTTGCGCTTTCGATGAATCCGCAGGAATTGACGATGATAAGGTCGGCCTCGTCCGCTTCTTCCGTTTTTTCCCAGCCGGTATTGCCGAGAAAGCCCATCATTGTTTCCGCATCAACCTGATTCTTTGCGCAGCCGAACAGATCTATATAATACCGCACACTATTCCAGACGCATCATAACCAGACGGTAACGGTTCTCTTCGTCCCGCACCCAACGTATATCCGCTACCACCACTTCCCCTGCGCTGCCCAGTTCCAGAGGCGCCGTCTGACCGCCGCCTATGACATTAATCTTGGCGGCCTGGGCGTTAGAGGCCCAGAGCCGGATGCCGTTATTGGCCTGAATGTTAAGCTCGTTGGCCCGCTGGAAGTACTGTTCGTTCCTGCCCTGCCGGTCGCGTTCGTAGAGAATCTCCCAGCGGAACATGCAGTAACCCTGAAACACCGTCTGCAGGGTAAAAGGATACGCGCCGCCGGCTGTAAAAATCACCGTGGAGGAAGAAAGGCTGGAGGGAGAGGCCGTTTCCTGCGGCAGGGCTCCTTCCGGCGCGGAGGCTTCCGCATGCTGGAACCCGGCGCTTAGCTGAAAACGGAGCAGGGCTCCTGCAGCGGTATCATTTTTGGCAAAATCGGCCGCGGTAATTATGAGATCCCCGCTTCCGTCATTATTGAGATCTACATTCACCTCCTGGCTGAGATCAAGCATGGTAAGACCGCCGGGAGTAGTGATGCTCAGGGCATCCCCCAGATTCGAAAGTTCCAGTTTGTATTGATTTTCCCCCAGGGGCACGAGGAGGGAATCTCCTATGTAAAAACGCCGTTCCAGTAATTCGGTGTTCATTGTGTATTCGGCCGGAGCCCGGCGGGCACCGGCGGCAGACGCTTCTCTGCCGGGCCTTTTAAGGAAAAAGATAAGCCCGGCTCCTATGCTTCCCAGCAATACCAGAATTACAAGAACCGTAACAATGATTCTGGGAAGGGGAGAAGGCTCCTTTAGAAGGGTATCGACAGGTATCGGCTGTTCCTGAATTTTCAGGGCCCGGTACAGTGAAAGGAGTTCCGGTACATTCAGGGAAAGGGTTTCACCGTAATTGCGGAGGAAACCCAGAACATAGGTTTCTCCGGGGAAAGCCGCAAAATCCTCCCTTTCCAGAGCCTCAAGATAGCGGCCGGCAATATTCGTTTCCCTGCTTATCTCGTCAAAGGACAATCCTTTTTCTTCACGGGCGTTTTTAAGCTTTTGTCCCAGAGATTCCAAACAAACCTCCTCATTTTAAGGCCGGCCTAGTACCTTGATTGGACTAAAAACATATCTAAAAGATTCTCCCTATCGGTATGTTTAGTCCAGTCAGCCTATTAATCCGTGTCCCGGAACAGAAAATTGTTATACAGGTTAGCCGAAGCGGGAGAATCGTAGATGAAACGCTGCTCCGGAATTCCCTGATTGATTTTGACATTTAAAAAATCGAAACGTACCAGCCCTCCCGCGATAGTCTGCCCTTCGATACGCCGGATAAGGAGGCTGTCCGGGTTAACGCTGAGGATGATCTCCCGGAAACCTTCTGAAAGGGAACGCCGGGTAAGACGCAGAACCACCACTTCTTCGGCGGAACCTTCTTCCAGAGGGATCGGATCGGGCCCTTTAACAAAGGCGGGAATATAGTTGCGCCGTAAAAGCGCGAGCCCCTGGGAAGAGGCAAGGCCGGCCCCGCTTGAGGAACCCTGCCTGGAAGTGATGACCTGGTTCAATGCCGCCCGGTATTCGGGGAGGTATATGGTAAGCTGTTCGCCGTTAAAGACGATTACCTGCTCGGCAGGACTTGAAAAGTCGATGCGGAGGAAAGATGGGGCAAGGTGGCTGACATTCCCGTACATATCGGTATTTCCGGAACGGATAACAATCCGGGCCTCATAATCCCTTACCGTCACATAACGGCTGGAAACCATCTCCAGATACCGTTCCGCGGTGATTATCTCCTGAGCGCCGAGGCCGCCCAGAAACACAGACACGACAAGGACAAAACATATTTTTTTGGATACGGAATTCATCGTAATAAAAGAATACACTATTCAGGACTCAAGCTCAATACTCGCTGAAAAATCCTATATACTTATCCTGCCTATGTGCAGATTATCACCCGGTTCCGGCCCAGATCCTTGGCGCTCCTGAGGACGGAATCCGCGGCAAGGATCAGGCTTTCCACATTTTTGGCATGAGTGGGCGCCACCGCTATGCCGATGCTGATACGGATATGGATGGGCATTTTTTCTGCCGCGCCGGGAGACTTTGGAACAATCACCTCTTTAGTCTCGATGGTTTTTCTGATCCGTTCAGCCACAAGAACGGCTTCGGCGGTATCCGTATCGGGAAGCAGCACCGCATACTCATCTCCGGAAAGCCGGGAAGCGATATCTTCGGAACGCATGATGGAACGGAGTATGTCGGCTACGGTGACGATCACCTGATCCCCCGCCTGGGAACCGTGTTTATCATTGATTTCATGAACCTTGTCCAGATCCATCATCATGAGGGACATCTTACGGAGATTCACGGAGCTATGTTCAAAGCGGTCTTTGATTGATTCTTCAAGAAAACGGCGGTTGTAAAGCCCGGTCATCTCATCGGTAATGGCACGGCGGCGGGCGGTTTCACCCCAGCGCATCAGATCCTCCAGGTGTTTGCTGGTCTGATCCAGCCATTGATTCTGTACGGTACCGATTGCCTGGAGCAGCTTCAGCCCAATCATGGGATGTTCAAAGACGATACGGTAGAAGTCGATGCCCTGCAGAACCATGATCTCCGTATCGATCTTGGCGCTTATGGTAGCGGAACGGGGCTCATTGGCGATGATACTCATCTCCCCGAAGAAGTCTCCGGGCTTGACGTCGAACACCCAGCGGTCGGTACCATCGGACTGGGATACAAAAGCCGAAAGCAAGCCGGAAAGGAAGATAAACATCTCTTCCCCGACATCTCCCTCCCGGAAAACCCGCTCTCCTTTCTTTACCTTTCTCCGTTCCAGAAAAGCCGCCACCGCATTGAATTCAAGCTCGCTCATGGCGGCGAAGAGGGGGCTTTTAATCAGTACCGGATCGGCAATAGGCGATAAGGGCATTTTTCCGTCCGGCATCTAGGCATCCTTCCCGGGCGGAAGCTCAGCTAAGGCCGAAGCTTGTCCGGCAGGTTTCGACGGGATATTCCGGCAATGGATAACCGTGTCGCCGCCGGCACGCCAGCTATTGAGAAGCTGCTCGTAGACACCCTGGAAAAGATCGTCCCAGACATGATTGTCTTCAGGCCATACTGCCCAGGAAACAGTGGCGGAAAAGGGGAAAGCCGGGCTCTCTTTTGCCGCCGGAACGGGAGCAAGGGAGGCGATGGACTTATGCAGTTCATTCGCTATCTTCTCCGCCTGGGAAGCATTACACTTGCCAATCAGGAGCCCGGTTTCGTTACTCTTGAAACGGAGCGACCATCCCCTGCCATGACGGCGGGCAATTTTTTTAAGCACCATTGCGATCCGTACCATGGCCTCATCTCCTGCGGCGTGCCCTCTGGAATCCACCAGAATCTTGAAACGATCCGGCTTGCACATGATGAAGGTCATGGAATCTTCCAGAATCCGGTTGATTTCGTCGGTAAGAAAAGCCTGTTTCCAGAGTCCTGTACCGGGGTCTTCATAGGCCCGGCGGTGCAGTTCCTGAACCCAGGAGAAGTTTTCCACAAGTATCCGCCGGATGGACTTGATACGGCCGGTCATCATGACGATGGAACTCAAGAGTATGCGGGAGATGACATGGGGTTCCTCAAGCACAAAATCGTCCATCCTGAGGCCGTAACCGGGAAACATGGTGAGAATTGAATCTTCCGCGGCAACGGCAAAGGCATCGTAGGCGGCGTTCCGGGCAAAGTCAAAGTCGCCTATCGTATCGCCGGAGGTAAAACGCGCCATTTCATCTTCATCCCCATCGTCCCTGAGCCTGTAAACCCGGATGGAGCCCTCCAGCAGCATGTAAAAATGTTCGGCCTTCTGGCCCGGAGAGAAGAGCCTTCCTCCCTTGCGGAGTTGAATCAGGCTGGAATGGGATGTTACAAATTCCCGCTCCCCCTTGAGAAGGCCCGAAAAAAGCTCGGCATTCTGTATGGGCGAAGGATCTTCTATACCAAACTGAGCTTTCCCCATCCTGTTACCTCTATACCGGGCTATGCAAGACTGTTCCGAAACCATTGAGGTTTTGGAACAAGCTCATGCTGCTATAGTCCTGAAACCGAAATTCCCGTATATTTAATTCTGTCCATAGAGCTTGTTCCGGAAAAACCGGGTTTTGGAACAACCTTGCCTTATAGAATATAGGAGAAATAATGAATAAGCAATCCGCCCTTTTTACCTGTCGTGATGTATCCTTTGAATGGGAGGGGCTCACCGTAGTACAGGGGCTCAACTTTGAAGTACAGGAGGGAGATTATCTTTGCATCACCGGGGAAAACGGATCGGGAAAAAGCACCCTGATCCAGGGTCTCCTGGGAATCAAGCAGCCTGAGGGGGGGAACATTATACGGAACGGAGATTTGAAATCCCGCAGTACCGGCTATCTTCCCCAGAGGCGATCCTTCATGAATTTTTTCCCCGCAGGGGTCTATGAAGTAGTCCTTTCCGGACGAATCGGGCGTCTGGGTATGAAGTCTTTCTACAGCCATGCCGACAAGCATACGGCAGAGAAAAATCTTGAACGCCTGGGAATCGCCTCCCTGCGCAATCAATGTTACGGCGAGCTTTCCGGGGGCCAGCAGCAGCGGGTTCTTTTGGCCCGTGCATTCTGTGCGGCGGAACAGCTTCTTGTTCTTGATGAACCTTCCGCAGGGCTCGATCCGGTAGTGAGCGCGGAAATGTACGGCATCGTGGAAGAATTCAACCGGGAAAAAGGGCTTACCGTAATCATGGTCTCCCATGATATTGAAAAAGCCATCGGGGCAGCAAGTCATGTCCTTCACCTGGGAAACCGGCAGCTTTTCTATGGTACGGCGGACGAATTCCGTAATTCCGAAACCGGAAAAAAATTTATGGGAAAGAATTGAAAAAGCAGACAGGGGCATTTTCGGGCGCCGGCCCCTGCCGCTTTTTATCAGTTACAGCCCTGCCGGGCTGCTGTTGTTGGGCTCACCTGCATTGACGCCTCCCATAACCAGCCACGCCGCCAGCATACAGAGGCCCCCGAAGATAAAGATCCCCGGGTACCCTGTCAAATCGATGATTGCCCCGGTAAGAAGGGGCGCCAGGATAGCGGCGCTTTGGCTGAAAGTGTAGTAAAGTCCGGTATAGATCCCCATGTCGCCGAAAGTTGCCATCTGCCAGAGCATGGGGAAGGAATTCACCACCACCCCAATCCAGACTGCGCCGTAGAGGAACATCAGGATCAAAAAAAAACCAAAGGAGGCGTTGGAGCCCAATCCGGCGTGAAGGGTAATAAAACCACTTAAGGGTATCAAAAAGAGGATCAGAGCCAGAAAAATCAGGCTAATCCTGATAAAACGGCGGCGTCCCAGCTTGTGGGCCAAATAGCCTGCCGGAACCGCCATAATGACGCTGGAAATGCCCGCCATCCCCTGGGCCAGGGCGGCGTTCCCCTCGGCGGCCCCCATGGTTTCCACCAAAAAGAGGCCCAAAAAGGGCTTGGCCCCCTCATAGGCGGTGAACCAGAGGAACAGGGAAATCAGAATCCGGGTCACGCTGGAATCCCGCCCCTTTTCCCCCGCCGTTCCCTTGGGGGCGAAGACCTGTTTTACCGAAGTCCAGACCGGAATTTTTTCTTCCTGCCCATCCGGTTTTTCCGGCAGCTTTTCCCGGATAAAGATCAGCAGTACCAGCACAGCGAGGATGATTCCTCCGGAGGCGATATTGAAGGGCAGGCTCTTCCGGATTTCCATGAGCCGGGCCAGAATCAGGGTACTGACAATAAGCCCTATGCCGCCCATCATATTGATAACTCCGTTTGCCTCGGAGCGATAATCGCCGGGGATGGTATCAGGCATCAGGGCCACCACCGGCCCCCGGACCGAAGTTTTGAAAATATTAAACACGAAGATGATTCCGATCAGCGCCGGCAGGGAAAAGGCCGCCAGGGGAGGGATCATACTAAACAGCGCCGCTGAAATAGGCAGCATCACCACAATAAAGGGCATACGGCGGCCAATCCGGGTCCGGGTCCGGTCGGACCACACGGAAATAAGGGGGATCAGCAGCAATTGGAGGATATTGTCCAGGGTCATAATCCCCCCTATCATCGTATTTGAGTCGATATAACGCCGTAAAAACAGGGGAACATAGGTATCATAGAGGGGATCCATCAGCCCCATGGTGAAAAAACCGAAACCAATAAGGAAGGTAAGCCCCATATATCTCTTGAACCCGCCCCTTATGGGCTCTGACTCAGCCATACGCATCCTCCTTTACATAGAGTTTGCCCATAATGTAGCATCAATTTTACTTTTAGTCACGGCAAATTTCTTCAGTACATGTCAAACTGCTGATAGGGTATTGTGCGATCTTTCGCAGCGGGATTGACATCCAGACCGCCGTTAGTGTATAGTTTTTCAGTCGGCCCAGATGGTGGAATTGGTAGACACGCTGGTTTCAGGTACCAGTGCCGTTAAAAGCATGGAAGTTCAAGTCTTCTTCTGGGCAGATGAGCTAATTCGTTATGGTATAAGGAGTTAGCGCTTTATAAGCCTACCCGAAAACGGGCGGCATAACCCACAAACAGGTATGAGTGACACTGAAAAGTGACATTCTTCCCTGAAGGAGTAGGTATGCGCCCGAAAAAGACCCGAAAGCCTTTTACTTTATACCTGAAGAAAACCCAGGCCGGTTTGGTATGGTATGCCAGATTCTGGGATGAAACCTCCCGACGGTACGCTGTTGCCAGATCTACCGGTATCCCTGCTGAAGGAAAGCGGCAGCGCCGGTATGAGGCGGAACAGGCCGCCCGGGAAATACTGCCCCGGATTCAATTTCACCCATCACCGGAAGAAAAGTCCTTCATTCAATATCTGGAACAATTCTGGATGCCTGATTCCCCCTATATTCGGGAAGCCTCCCTGGTCAAAAAGCGGCCCCTGTCCGCATATTACATCCACATGAACCATGAAGATGTCCGGCGGCATATAGCGTCCTTCCCGCTTTTTCAGAGAATATCGCTCCGGGGGCTTACCCCGGCGCTGATCCGTGACTGGCTCACCTGGATGGCCGAAAAAGGGTTGTCAGGACATCGTATAAATCATGTACTGTTGGGTATGCGCGTTGCGGTACGGTATGCTGTTATGCGGGAGGAACTGGACCGGGACCCATTCCGTAATATTAGCGAGGCTGCGGAAACCCCAAAGGAGAAGGGGATACTCACCCCTGATGAAGTCGCCCGGCTCATAGTTGCCCCTGTATCCGATCCCCGCCACCGCCTGGCCATCCTCCTGGGGGCGCTTTGTGGCATGAGGATGGGCGAAGTCCGGGGCTTGCAATGGGGGGATATCGGGAACGGCCTGATCCGCATCTGTCACAACTGGCAGAACATGGAAGGGCTGAAAAACCCGAAATGCAAAGGTGGTGCCGTCCGTGAAAACTCCCGGACCGTTCCTCTCCCCTCATCCACCGTGGCGATTCTGGAAACCATCAGAAAACAGTCCCCGTATACAGCCCCGGATTCTTTTATCCTGGGATCTTTCCAGAAAGAGGGGGAGCCGGTGAGTAAGGAATTTTTCCGGTATGCTCTTGATAAAGAATTATCGGCTATCGGGATAGAGCGGGGGGAACAAAAGCGGCGGAATCTTAGTTTTCACTCACTCCGTCATGTTTTCATAACCTTGGGACGGCTTGCGGGAATAAGCGATCTTGAAATCAGGGCTATGGCCGGACACCGGTCTGGGGCGATGACAGAAAACTACTCCCATGCAAGCCAAGTGCTGGACTTTGCTGTAGCGCGGGAGAAGTTGGAGAGGGTGATAGGGGGATAGTCTCGGACTTTTAGGTATAATTCAAGATAATTCCAGTTGACAACAGATTAAAAAAATATTATTATCAAAAATGTCATTAGACATGCCGGTGTCTGAAACTAATCGGTTTCAAAAGTGCCGGCACCGATCCGCTCGTTAGCGACAAAGGGCAAAGTTTGAAATAAGCCCCCTATCTTCAGATGGGAGGCTTTATTTATGCCCCAATTCTATTCGGTTTCCCAAACAGCAAAAGCTCTTGGCGTATCGTCTTTGACGGTCTACCGCAGGACTTCCAGCGGCGAGATCCCTTCTACGCACATGGGCCGCAAAGTCCTCATTCCCGCGGCATTCATCGAGAAACTCGTGTCCCAGGCCATGTCCGGGACGCAGCGTGTTACCCCTGCTGAACCTGTAGGGGTATAGCCGTGGAAGGGAAAAAACAAAGCCGGGCGGAGTCCCTTCTCCCGGAAATCCTGCCGGATATTATCGTACTGCTGAACGATGCCCCGGAATTCGGGCAATGCGGGTTAGACATCGTGTTTCACGATTCCCGCATTACCCGGATCATTACCAGGAAAGAAGCGAGCCGCAAGGC
>JAIRXN010000054.1 GCA_031268245.1 Treponema sp.
CATACGCCTATTTCCCTCCACCTTACCGAAACGGGCTGGTGTACCATGCTCTTGGGAACCACCTATATGGGCCGTAGTGCCGAAGGACAGGCGTTTATGACACAGCAGTTTCCCACCAACTTCAATATCCCCCAGATCATTGATATGCTCAACATGATAAAACGCCTCTACACCTACACCACTAGGGACGCCCAGGGGGGCAACTATGCCCTGGCGGCGAATAACTTCTCCAATGAAACTACATCCATGATCCCCAATGGCCCGTGGATGATGCAGTCCTTAAGCGATCCCTCCTTTGCGGCCCCCGGATTTGATCAAAAGGTGGCCTATGCCAAATTCCCCGGCGGACTCATGATCGGCGACCAGGGGGAAAATTTCGGTAACGGCGTATCGGTGGATGTTTCCGCTGCGGAACAACAGGCTGCGGTGGAATGGATCCGCTTCTTTGCAACAAACCAGGATATGATCCGCTATTCCGGTCGGATGAACGGGGCCTTCTCTCCCTTGGTACCCCTGACCAGCGCGGACACAGCCACCTTCTCTCCCCCTATGAAGAGCTACGCCGATATAGTGCCGACAATTCTGAGAACAATACCAAATTACCAGGGCAGATGGGATGTACTGACCCAGCATGAGGTTATCGAGACCGAAATGATCAACTTCATCAATGGAGTCATCAGCGCCGAGGAGATGGCCGCCAGGATGACCGCCGCGGCCCGGCGTTACGCCGCGGAAAACCAGTAAAGGCGTACAATGAAAAATCCGGTTTCCCCCAAGAAACCGCTGAGATCCCAAAACCGGCCGATGATTGCCCTCTTTCTGACGCCGGCTTTGGGAATGTTCGCCTTGCTGTACCTCTGGCCCCTGGGCCTCTCCGTAGTGAGCAGTTTTTGCAGGTGGAACGGCTTTGAGCCCATGCGGTTTATCGGTCTCAACAATTACATTGAACTCTTTGGCGATCAGCAGTTTAAGAGCGCCCTGTGGAATTCGGTAAGGTGGGCCCTCTGCGCGGCCTTTATCCACGTGCCCTTTGGGGTGCTGGTGGCCCTTTTCCTTTCCCGCAGGTTTCCGCTCTGGCGTTTCGTGCGTTCCTCCTTCATGCTGCCCAACGTCATTTCCGGCAGCGCCATGGCCCTGCTCTTTATGTTCATCTTCAAGCCCGACGCTGGGGTGTTGAATTCCGTTATCTGTATCTTCGCGGGGCCGGATTTCAGCATCAACTGGCTCTTTGATTCCCGGACCGCCTTCGTTTCCCTGACCCAGATCTGGCTCTGGTACGCCGCGGTTATTACCCTTATCACCCTGTCCCAACTGCTCTCCATCCCGCCGGAACTCTACGAGGCGGCAAAGATAGACGGGGCCAACGAATTTCAGATCGATCTTTGGATCAACGTTCCCCTGCTAAAAAATGCTATCGGCACCGGGGTTATCATCGCGGTAACCTCGGTTTTTAAGATGTTCGACATCATCTTCATGACCACCAACGGCGGCCCGGGGACGGCCACTATTAACCTGGCGGTCATGTCGGTAAATGCCATTATTACCCTCAATAAGTACGGATACGCCAATGCCATAGGGATATTCCTCCTTATCATCGGCGCTTCAATAATGGCTCTGACCACCCGGTCTTTCCGTATGCACGATACCATGGGGGAGTAGGATACCATGAATCACTCAAGCCTTCGACGAAGGGGCATACGCCGGAGCCCGTCCTCAGTTCTGTATGTCCTCATCGCCTACCTCGTTTTTGCCTTCGTGCTTATCATTTCGGTGGCGCCTTTTGTGTGGGTACTCATTTCTTCTTTTAAAACCAACCGGGAGATCCTGGGATCCGCCTTTACCCTGCCGTCAAAAATTTCCTTTGACGGGTACCGTATAGCCCTGGAGCTGGCCAATATCCCTATGCGCTTCCTCACCTCCCTGATTGTGGCGGGTTCTTCAACCCTTATCTCGATACTCTTCTACTCCATGGCGGCCTATGTGCTGGCCCGGTTTGATTTCAAGCTGAAGAATTTTGTCTACGGCCTTTTGATCTGTTCTATCCTGATCCCGGCCAATTCCATGTTACAGCCCATCTATACCATTGTCAGAACCTTGGGGCTCTACGACAAAAAGGGCGGCCTCATCCTGGTGTATTCGGGGTTCGGGATGGCCATGACCCTGTTTCTGCTCAAGGGATTTTTCCAGACCATACCCCGCGAGCTGGACGAAGCGGCCATCATCGACGGGGCGGGGTTCTTTACGGTCTATATCCGCATCATGCTGCCCCTGGCCAAGCCCGCCTTTGTAAGCGCCGCGATTCTCACCTTTATCGGCTGTTGGAACGAACTGCTCTATGCGCTGATGCTCACTTCCTCCGAAGCCAACCGTACACTGCCGCTGACGATGAAGTACTTCACCAACATGTTTTCTTTTAATTATACCGCCATGTTCGCCGCCCTGGTGTCGGGTGTTTTTAACCGGAAAGCGGTGGAACAGGAAATTACCGGTACCATCGAAGCCTGTATTGAAAACAAGTGCCCCTATGAATTCGTACTCAAGGACATCAGTACCGTAGGGGGTAAACCTCAAAATCTCATCGATTGGACCGAGACGGTTATGGCCGTCATCGACCGCTATTATAGGTAGCGCCGAGGCATCAAGTTAATCAGCGTTGCCCTGGATGAAGAATACCGGTAACATTTCTATTGAACGCCGCCAAGTTTCAAAATCATCCGCTTGAGTAAAAGTCAAAGATATGGAATAATATGGAGATAAGACTGTCCCGGGAGGGGTAGTTTTCGGGACGATAAGCCCGAGTCAAGCGGAAAAACGGGCTTCCGGCCTTCTTTCCCGCAATTTTTAGTACAGGATATGTTCATGCCTTTACAAATCGACAGTGAAAAAGTAGAAAAAAACCTTGCCCGGATTCTTGAGAAGATTCGGGTGGAAGCGGATCCGCAGATTCTTTCTGTTTATCGTTCGCTATTCAAAAAGAAAGTCCCCCTTTTTAATCGTTCCTGGGCGGCAGCTTACCTTTTGATGCTCTATGATCAGGGGAATTCCGGCCGGACTGAGCGTTTCCACAACCATAAATTCAGGAAAGGCCGGGACGAATCCTGGAATGAGGATGAGCGCAAACCGTATCCCCTTTCGGAGGAAGAGTCCAAACGGCTTTTCATGAGCATCGGCCGGAACCGGCGGGTCTTTCCCCGTGAAATTCTGGGGCTTATCACCACGAAGACCGATGTCAAACGGGAAGATGTAGGGGCCATCCGTATTCTGGACAACTATTCCTTCGTGCAGGTTCGGGATACCGTGGCGGACAGCATCATCGAAGCCCTGAACGGCAAGCTTTTCCGGGGACGGCCCCTGACGGTCAACTATGCCCGCAGCCGGCTGGATTCGGAAGACTCACAGAATGATGATGAGACGGAATCCTCCCTGGACACGGATGACGGCTATGATTACCGGGTTTCCGAATCAGAGCAGGAAGATGATGACACCGATAAAGAAGGCATTTAAGGCTATTCCGAAAAGCAGGAGCAGCCAGGCGAGTGTCTCCAGAGTATAAGCCCGCAGGGTAAAGGAATGAGCCAGCCTGTCCGGTTTGCCGGGTACGGCGCCGTAGGTGGCAAGGTTGTCTTCCGGTTCCTGCGGAAAGCTTTCGTCTTCGTTCAACTTACCAAACACATACCAGCCTTCCTTCAGAACCCTTCCCTCTTCCGGAATAATCCGGGGAATGTTTGCCATATCGGGAGTCAAAACCTGGTAATGCTTCATGCCGTAGCGTTCCCCTCCGGGAAGCAGGCAGGAATCTTCACCTGCGGCAAGGTAATGAAGGGGCAGTCTGACCAGATCCCGGTATGCCCGGTACGTTCTGGCCTTCCACCAGAACTTCCTGTAGATGACGGTAAAAAGCAGGCCGGGCGGAATCATGGGGAAAAGGGGGAGAAAAACCGCAACAAAGGCGGTAAGGGCGGTAAGACGGAATACCGGCCTTGAGAGGAAGGAAACGGCAACATAGAGCAGAGCCAGGGCCCCCGCGATAAGGGTGTAGGGGGTGATGGGATTCCAGTATTCGTTGAGCCGCCTTCCCGCCCGGATGGCCCGTGAAGCCAGGAAATGATCCGGGCCGTCGTAGAAGATAACCATGAGGGGGCTTTCTTTCGTGGAGACAAAAGTCCATCGATCATCCCGGAGTACCAGCGCCCCGCCCACAAAAACCTTGGCTCCTTCGGCAAGAGAGGAAACCCTGTCCCAGCGGATCCGTTCCGGCGCCTCCTCCGAAGGATCGAAGATCTCAAACTGCTGTCCCTCCGGCATGGGCAGTACATAGGTCTCCGCGCCATGAAGAGCCACGGGGAGGGTGAGGCTGTCGCTGCGTATCCAGAGGGTATGGCCGTCGGTAATCGATTCAAAACCTCCGGTAAAACGGAATTCTCCGCCTTCTTTGCTCAAATCCCGGTAACGGCTGTAATCCAGCACCGGTTTGAGGCGCAGGTTGTCGAAACGGCGGCGGAAATTCCGCCATCTCCCGCACAGAGAGAGCGCCCCCCCGGCCGGTACCAGTCCGTACCAGAAAACAGCCAGAGTAATAATAACTAGAAAATCGTAAAGCCTCAGGGTATTATTCCTCCATGGAGGGACACTTGAATTCGATCCGCCGTATGGTACTGGGGGAATTTGCAGTGAACTGCTGGATCTACCCCCTGGAAAACGGAGACTGTGCCCTTATCGATCCCGGAGCCGAAGGCGGGGCCATCCTCACCATGCTCCAAAGACTCCATCTCCGGCCCCGCTATATTCTACTCACCCACGGGCACTTTGACCATATTGCAGCCCTTCCCGCCCTGCGGAAGGCCGCTGTTCCGGGAGCCATTGCCCTTCACCGGGAAGATGCGCCTTATCTGGGGCCGGATGCGTTCCGCCTTCACTGCCGGAGCTTTGCCGCCTTTGGGGGAAGCTCTTTTCTGGAAGAACGCTGGGAGGATCTGCCATCCCCCGGCAGGCTTCTCGAAGAGGGAGAGCGCATCGGGCCTTTCGGGATCCTTCATCTGCCGGGGCATACTCCGGGAAGCATCGCACTTTTTGATGAACATGAGGGCATACTTTTCAGCGGGGACACTCTCTTCAATAACGGTGTCGGACGCACAGATCTTTGCGGAGGAGACGAAAAGGCCCTTGCCGCAAGCCTTGAAAGGCTTCTTTCCATGGACAAAAACATTGCGGTGTACCCCGGCCATGGCTCAAACACCAGTATTGGGCGCGAGAGCGGCAGAAGGCATGACGGGGATTATGCCATGTGAGAAAGGGCGTGGGAAATGGCGTAACAGTAGTCGCCCAGATTCTCAAGGCGGCGTACCAGGTCGATGAACAGTAATTCTGTCTTTACATCTTCGCCTGCTTCAATTCGTTTGCGGCCCCGCTTGCGCAGCTTGTTCCGGAGCTTGTCGATACGGTCTTCAAAGTCTTCGGCCTGGACCGCCCCCTTCGAGTGCAGGCGGCTCCCCAGATGGCTGCGGACAAAGCTTAAAAATTCTTCGACAAGGGCAATATAGGGCGAAAGCAGTACCATCTCCTTTTCCTTGAAGATAAGATCCTTCTTTACGCTCCGTTCAAGGATACAGGCAATGCTGTAACAGTCGTCGGTAATATACTCAAGGTCTGCGACGATGCGCAAAAGCTGGCTCACGTTTTGTTCAGACCCGGGGCCAAGCTGGTGGCGGGTACATTCGATAAGGAAGGCGGTAATCTGTTCCCTCATTTCATCGACATAGGCTTCCTGCTTTGAAAACTGCCCCATAAGTTTTTCTATCCAGGTCTCCCGGTCTTCGACATCCTTTGCCTCATAGAATGCCTTACTCACCCTGTCGTACATGGAATAGGCGACGGCAGCCATGTCCCGCATCTCCTTTCCCGCCTGGATCACCGCCAGTTCCGGCGCATCCTGAATAGTTCCTCCTCCCCGGTATACCAGCCTGTAATGCTCATCTTTCTTTTCAGAATCCGTGTCTTTTATAAGAAAGCTTACGAGAGACGCAAAGGGCTTTACGAAGGGGAAGAAAATAATGACATTTACCACATTAAAAACCGTATGCAGCATCGCAAGATGGTTTGTGATAGCAGGATCGCGGACGAGGCCCGCGACCACGGCGCCGGGTGTTACCAGGTCTACCAGAGCCAGAAGGGGTTTGATGAGAGGTATCGCCCAGCAGACGCCTATCACATTGAAAAGCACATGAACCATGGCGGCTCGTTTGGCGGCAGTCCTGGCGCCGATGCCCGCCAGGGCGGCGTCAATTGTAGTGCCTATGTTGGCGCCCAGAATCATGGCCGCGGCCATTTCATAGCCGACAACGCCGTTAAAGGCCATAGTGAGCATTATTGCCGTGGAAGCCGAAGAAGAGTGGATGATCAGAGTCATCACAAGCCCTACTCCGGCGCCTATGAGTACCGAAACGAATCCCAAACCGGAAAGGCCGGCTATAAAACCAATCTCGCTTCCATCCATGGAGGGCATGGCCTTGGTAAGAAAGTCGAGGCCCAGGAAGAGGAAACCGAAGCCCATGATCGCCTCTCCTGCGGCCTTGTACTTCCATTTGATGATCCACATTACAAAGCCCAGGCCGATAGAGGGCAGGGCCAGGGCGGAAATGTTCAGGGAAAAACCGACAAGGGACACTATCCATGCGGTAACGGTGGTACCGATGTTGGCGCCCATGATCACCCCAATGGACTGGGTAAGAGTGAGGAGCCCGGCATTGACAAAAGACACGACCATGACCGTGGTGGCGGAAGAAGACTGGATGACGGCGGTTACCACAAAGCCCGTCATCACGCCGATAAAGCGGTTTCCGGTCATAAAATTGAGAACTTTCTGCATGCGGTTACCCGCTGCCCGCTGGATTCCTTCGCTCATTACCTGCATTCCGTAGAGGAAGAGGCAGAGTCCTCCGACAACGCTAATAAGCATGCCGACAATAGCCATGGCGTCTCCTTTCACGGCGCAATACTGAAACTCTCCTTTCATCTTAGCGGATTTGAAGGGAACTTACAACTTGTACCGGTGTATGCTACAGTGCTTAGCATGAAAAAGATAAGTCTTACCGGCATCAAGCCTACCGGTGAACTCCACATCGGCAACTACTTTGGGGCGATCAAGCCCGCCCTGGAACTTGCCTCGAGCTACGACGCCCGCTATTTTATAGCCGATTACCATGCGCTTAATACCATCAAAGACCCCGAAGAACTTTCCTCCCTTATCCGGGGAGTAGCCGCAGGCTGGCTTGCCGCAGGGCTTGATCCGGAAAAGGTGATCTTTTACCGCCAGTCTTCGATCCCGGAAACTTTTGAGCTTAGCACCCAGCTTGCGGCCTTTACCCCAAAGGGGCTCATGAACCGTGCCCACGCATACAAGGCGGCAGTCCAGGAAAACAGCGAAAAGGGAAACGATCCCGATGCCGGCGTCAACATGGGACTTTACACATATCCGGTGCTCATGGCCGCGGACATCATTCTTTTTGATTCCGATGTAGTGCCCGTGGGAAGCGATCAGGTGCAGCATATTGAGATGGCCCAGGACATTGCCCAGGCGGTTAACTACAACTACAAACAGGAAGTGCTGAAGATTCCCCAGGCGATGATTCAGCAGAATGTGGCTGTGGTACCGGGGCTTGACGGACGTAAGATGAGCAAGAGTTACGGAAATACCATTCCCCTTTTCTCGCCGGAAAAACAGCTCCGCAAACTGATCATGCGGATCGTTACCAATTCCCAGCCGCTTGAGGAGCCCAAAGATCCCGGACAGAGCCAGATATACCTTCTCTACAAACTTTTTGCCACAGCGGAAGAACAGACCTTCCTTGCCGCCCGTTACCGGGCAGGGGGCATGGGTTGGGGAGAAGCCAAGGAGGAACTCTTCAGGGTCGCCAACCGGGAACTTTCAGCCCTGCGGGAACGCTACGAGGCGATCATGGCCGACCCGGCAGGGCTTGACAGAATTCTTGCGGAAGGCGCTGCAAAAGCCCGGCCCATAGCCGCCGCTACGGTGAAGCGTTTCAGAAAAGCTTCGGGGATAGATCTGTAATATAATGAGCGTCGAATATTCCAGGGCAGACATCAATGATTATGAAGAAGTGATTGATTTGGCAAACTATGTGTTCAGCCATGATCATAAACCTGCCGATTTTCCTGCTCTTCTTCCCAAACTGTATAAACGTGAATACTTTATGGATGCCGCACACTATCTCTGTAGAGAGAATGGAAAGATAAAGGCGATCGTAGGGGCCTACCCGCTTGAAATGAAGCTGTGCGGCACAAGCCTTCAGGGCCGCGGCATAGGCATGGTATCCGTGCATCCTTACAGCCGCTCCAAAGGCTATATGAGGGAGCTTATGAACCGGGCGCTGGAAGACATGAGGAAAGACGGTATGGTTTTCAGTTGCCTCGGCGGAAGACGGCAGCGGTATGAATATTTTGGCTTTAGCCCCGCGGGAACGGCTATTTCTTTTGAGTGCAACTCCTTCAACACACAGCATACGCTCGGCAAAAGCTTTGTCTCTTCCCTCGCCCTCAGGCGGCTTTGTCCGCTGGATTCATCTCTTATCGAAGAGATCCGTCTTATGCATGAGGCAAAACCGGAAAAAGGCGCAGGATTTGTACGCCGCAAGGATCGTTTTTTCGACATCCTTGTTTCCTGGGAGAGCAGCGTTTATGCGGTTCTCGAAGGAGAAAAATTTTCCGGTTATCTTATATACAGTGAAAAAGAAAACCTTATAAGCGAAGTAAACCTTAAAGATCCAGGACGCATGGCCGAAGTCATAGACCTTTGCCTGAAATCCTGTTCCCCCGGCAAAGCGGTAAAGGCCGCCTCCGGCCCCCACGAGACCGCAAAACTTAAAGCTCTTTCCCGTTTTGCGGAAAGCTTCACCATGGAACCCGCCTACAATTTTAATATCTTCAATTACAGGAGTTTTCTGGAAGCCTTTGTAAAATTGCAGTGTTCCTTGAGGATCGTGGAGGACGGCGCGTTTGTCTTTGAAATTGAACACGGGGAGCGGCTCTGCGTCAGGGTTTCGGGCGGCGAGCCTGAGGTACACGAAGCCTCTCCCGCTGAAGCAGCCGGATTTAAATTCGGCCCTCTTGCGGCGGCAGAATTTTTCTTCTCTCCCATAACGCCTTACAGTTCCTCCCTCATTGCGGGGAATTCTTTTCTCCGGAGTCTTCTTCCGCTGCCTCTCTTTTTCGAAACCGCCGACGGGGTGTAGGCGCAACAAGTTTGTTATTCCAGAAGAAGTTTTTAATAACTTTCAGCTTCCCGGCCTTCACAAGAAACCGGATCGCCTCCGCCGCTTCGTTTTCGGACCAGGCAACGGTTTTTGCGTCCGCAAGCAATGCCGCAGCTTCATTGACGGTGTAAGACCGTCCGTGACGGCGGAAAAACCCGCAGAGGCTCTGTTCTTCCCTGAATTGAGTTCCGGCATTGCCGTCACAGACATCGCAGCAGGCGCTTTCGGGGCTGTTCCTTTCTCCTTCGTAGTTCAGGAGGCCGAGAAGCTGTTCACGGCGGCAGACAGAAACGGTGCGGGCATAGGAGAGAAGGCTTTCCATACGTTTCCTTCCGGCCTCATCCTTTGCGCGCCGCAGATGGTTTTCGTCCCCCGGCCCCCAGAGAAGGTAAGCCCGGGAGTCTTTCCCGTCCCTCCCTGCCCGGCCGGATTCCTGAAGATAGGCCTCCACCGACGGGGGACAGTCGCGGTGTATCACGGTACGGATATCGGCCTTGTCGACGCCCATGCCATAGGCACAGGTACTGACAAGCACAGCGTTACTGTTGTCAAAGAACCACTCCTCCGCGGCCTTCTTCTCTTCCCTGCTTAAACCCGCATGGTAGAATTTTATCCCCGGCACGGGGCGGCCTTCATGTGATACGGCATCCCAAATTTCCGCAAGGCTGTTGACAAGATAACGGGCAAGTTTTTCCGTCCCTAAACGGGATGAGCAGAAGACAATGGCCGGCAGGGCCTTTTTCAGTATCAGATCCCGGACCGCAAGATCCCTGAGTATGCAGGCTCCGGCGGCATAGCGTATATTGGCTCTGTCGGGGTTTCCAACGATGCGGCCGGCTTCTCCGCCGAAAATATAGCGGCTTATTTTCTCCAATACCGGCTTTCCGGCCGTGGCGGTAAACGCCGTTACAAGCGCCCTGTGTCCCGTAACGGCGCTGTTCTTGTTCACCGCTTCGATGATTTCGTTTATCCGCAGATACGAGGGCCTGAAACTTTCTCCCCACTCGCTTACGCAGTGGGCTTCGTCAATGACAATGTGGGCTATGTTCAGCGAGGAAAGTTCCTTCAATACCGATTCTGTCAACAGGACCTCGGGATTTGCAATGATAAAACGGCTCTCCCCCTCCCGGAGGGCCCTGAAGATCCGCCGCCGTTCTTCTCTATCCTGAGCCCCGCGGAGTATCACCGGGGCAAAGCCTCTCTCCCGCAAACGCCTTTCCTGATCCGCCATGAGGGACAGTATAGGATAGATAACCAGGGTTGGGCCGGAGAGGATCATCGCCGGAAGCTGAAAACAGAGAGACTTCCCCGCGCCGGTGGGAAGGATCACTATCTGCTTTCCGGGGGCATCCCGGTCATCCTTATCCGGAGCGGCATCACTGTCATGAGCAGGAGGGGAGTCTTCACCCTGCAGGTCCGGCTGAGGAACAGAGGCCGTATATCCGGTCAAGGCGGCGGGCCAGGTGAGGGGAATACCCCGGGCCTCCGCCGCCTCAAGGATATTTGCAATCACGAGCCTCTGGTAGGGAAAAAGATAGGAAAGGCCGAACAACTCTTTTACCGCAAGACTAAGGGGATCTCCCGGTTCCGTCATGGCTGCCTCCTCTAACCGCTTAAAAATGCATGTTTCGCAGCCGTTAGGTGAGAAACTGCAAGAGCCGATGCAAAACCAACCGGGTTTTGCAAGAGGCTCATATGGCTTTAAGGGAATATATGTCCCTGACTATACTCTCCCCGGAAGATTTGAGGTCTGCCGATTCATCCCTGATTTTGACAATCAGATTGTTTATTTCGCTCAGAGAGCTTATAACCCGGTTTCCTCCGCTGCTTTGGGTGTCCATGGCGCTCTTTATACTTGCCGCCTCGTCTTTTACCGCGTCTACAAGGGACATGACGGAATCAAACTGAGCCCGGGCATTACTTGAAGATTCCTGAGAACTGTCAATCAATGTCTTGATATTTTTCAGGTTCTCGGAGATTTCTCTGGCCTGATGGCCTGAGTTGTCCGCCAGTTTCCGGATTTCAGAGGCGACCACCGCAAAGCCTTTCCCCACGGCGTCTCCCGCATGGGCCGCTTCAATGGCCGCGTTCATTCCCAGAATGTTGGTTTGATCCGCTATATCGCCGATAACCATGCAGGATTGGATGAGGGAATCGGCCTGGGAAGAAACGCCGCCGATGAGTTCTCCTATTCTGGTTATCCGTTTTTTACCCTCCGCGGATGATTCATTCAGCTTAAAAACCGTGGCGGTATTATGATCCAGTGTCGTATCTATGGAATGAATGTTTTTCACCATTTCTTCTATAGCTGATGATGAAGAGAGTACATATTCCGCAGCGGAACTTATCTGTCCGGATAAACTGCTTATCCCCTCTATACTTCTGTTCATTTCCGAAAGGACATGGTCAAGAACCTTATTTACCGTATCCTTCGTCTTCTGTTCATTGATCAGGCTTTTTTCAATTTCCACATAAAACTGGCAGTTTTCCTTCTTGTTAAGCCCGTTGATGATCGCCACCGCCATCTGTTCGCAGCTTCGGTATCCGCAGGCGTTGCAGTTGCGAATATCGTTTGCCTCGGTCTTGTGCATAGCCGCAAACATGGCGTCAATTTCCGCACGGGAAGGGGCTTTGACCATTTCTTTGGAAATTGACGACCGGTCGGTATAGGACCGGGTATAAAGCCCCTCCTCCCAATAGGCATCCAGAATCTTTTCGATCCTGTTTTTGTGAAACAGCTTGGCAAGTCCCCGGGGCCGGTATTTCTTCTTTACCTCCACAGCCCGTTTTTCTACCAGGTATTCAATATCGTCCAGATGTTTCCCCCGGTTTCCTGTCCCGGCGCCGCCGTTACAGCCCATATGGCAGTTGAGGCAGTCGATAAGCGGATAAACCGGGGCGTTTCCCTTCTGGATAGAAGCGGAAAGATGGGCAAAATAATGGTACACCTCGGGAGAACCTTCGATTTTCCGGGTATGGGTGTTCACATCAGGATCGTAACGTCCCACGGTACGCATGAGTCCTCCGGGGCTGGAAAAAAGCACCGCCCGCTCCGCCGGAGGGTTGTCATAATCTGCCTCGGGGTATTTGGAAATGCTATCCCCCCTCTTGTCCAGGTATTGCTGTATTGAATTGAATGTAATGTTGTAATCCCCTATACCACAGGCATCGAATTCCCGCCTCTTGGCGTAGCAGGGGGATATGGCGGCGATTTTATAGTCTTTATATGCCGGATAATACCGCCTGATCATCTTCATAATGTGTACCATGGGACTATCCGCGGGGGCCAGGTAGGGGATAAGTTCGGGCCGGTACATTTCAAGGAAAGTAACCAGGGCAGGACAGGGCTGGGCTATGACGGTACGGGGTTTATTCTTTTTCATGTAATGAAGATAGGACTTTACGGTCAGTTCCGCTCCAAAGCTGACATCGAAGATACCCTTAATCCCCAGGGACTTGAGGAAGCCGTTGACGTTACGGTACTTCCCGTCGAAGCTGGCGGCCACCGCAGGGGCCACAATGGCAATGATGCCCGTCCCTTTTTTCAGGTCCGCCATAAAAGAGTCAAAATCGTCCAGGCCGATACGGGCGTTAAAGGTACAGACGCTGATACATTCGCCGCAGCCGATACAAAGATCGCTGTGGTGCTCTACAATATCTCCTGACCCGTTATTGCACATTTTGACGGGGCAGACCATGATACAGCGATGACAGTTAGCGCACTTGTCTTCCAATACATGTATAACCGGACGCAGACCCTTTGTTTCCATCTTGATTCCTCCTTA
>JAIRXN010000142.1 GCA_031268245.1 Treponema sp.
CGCTGCCGTTGTCCTCCGGAAATATTCGCCGCTCCTTCGCTTATCCGGGTTTCAAGTCCCTCCCGTTCCGCAAGGAATTCCCCAAGACCCAACTGTTCCAGAACAGCGAGCATTTCATCATCCCTTAGAGCGGGTTTTGCCATTGTCAGGTTATCCCGGATACTTCCCGCAAAGAGGTAACTGTTATGCCGCAGCAGGGTAAACGTTTCCCTCAGTTCCTTCAGGGGAGTCCGGGAGATTTCAAGGCCGCCGATGGAGGCGCTTCCTTCGTACCAGGGAGCTTGACCGGAAAGGATTGCCGCGAGGGTACTCTTGCCGGAGCCGCTTTCGCCGGTCAGGGCAAAGAAAGTTCCCGCCTCTATTTCCAGATTGATGTTTCGCAGGACAGGCCGGTTCTTCTCCCAGGCAAAAGAAAGGTTTGAGATGCGTATAGTTTTACCGGCCTGCGAAGCAGGGCCTCTGGCCCCGTTCTGTAAGGAAGGGTTTATTAAGACCGCCCCGGCGGCCTGCGAAGCAGCGCCCGGAACCGGTGAGTCAATCAGGCTGAATATTTTTTCTCCGGCCGCATCCCCGTTCATGGCGGTATGAAAAAAGGAACCCAAAATCCGCATGGGAATAAAAAATTCCGATCCGATAAGGATGATGAACAGCGCTTCCCCCGGATCTATGTTCGCGGCCCTCAATTCCGCAAGGCCCAGGATGATGGAAAGGGCGGTTCCCCCCCAGGCAACGACATCCATCACGGTGATGCTGTTCATCTGCATGAAGAGAACCCTCATGGTCGCCTTACGGAACGCCTCCGCGTGAGCCTTCATTGCCTCGTGCCTGTTCCCGTCATCCCCGTAGATTTTGAGGGTGGTCAGGCCCTGGAGGTTTTCCAGAAAGGAATCTCCCAAACCGGTATACTTCGACCAGTATTTCGCCAGAATCTTTTTGGCAATCTTCTGAACCATGACGATGGACAGGGGGATAAGGGGAACGCAGAGGAACAGGACGAGAGCCGTCCTGAAACTGATCCGGGAAAGAATCCCAAAAAGAGTGAGGGGGGCAAGGATGCTGTAAAAAAGCTGGGGAACGTAGCGGCCCAGGTAGCCTTCCATCTGATCCGCCCCTTCCCCGGAAAGCTGTACCGCTGTAGCGGTGGAAACATGGGCGGAATAAGAAGGCCCCAGGGAAACCAGTTTTTTGAAGATCTTTTCCCGGAGCCTCCCCTTGATCCTGTCCCCGGCGAGAAATGCGGCGTCCGCCGAACCGAGGGTGCAGAACATACGGATTCCCAGAGAGACCGCCGCCGTGAGCAGGGCAATGGCGAGGATGGAGCCCAGATCCCCGGAAGCCTCCGCCGGGCCGGGCCGGGCTTCCCCCGCGGAAAACCCCTGCATGCGGCGCAGAGACTCAAAAACAGCCTGAATGATCCGGCATATTGAAAAGAGGGCGGCGGCATTGCAGAGCATGGCAATCCAGTTGAAAACAACGATTTTTATGGAGTCCCTGAACCACTCGGGGGCAAGAGCAAGGATGCGCTTATTTAACATCTGTGTTTTCCGTAGGTTCCCTCTCGCTCTGAACAGTTTCCGTCTGAATCGCTCCTCCCCGCGCCGTTTTTATCCTTATAAACACAAAAGCCTTGACCGCAAGCAGTACAATAAGGAAGATCCGCAGGTGCAGGGAAGGGCTGAGGATGATGACCGGCAGGAGCATTGCAAACACCAGCGCATAGATGCTGATCTTTTCCCTCAGCGTAAGCCCCGCTTCCCCGATCCGCCTGATCCGCGGGCCGAAATATTTGTGGTTCATGATCCAGCGGTAGAGCCTCCCGGAACTCTTCATAAAACAGAATGCGGCGCCCAGCAGAAAGGGGGTGGCCGGTAGTATGGGAAGGACGATACCGGCGATGCCCAGGGCAAGGAGCAGAAAGCCTCCGGTAATAAAGAAAATTTTCGAAAGAATCATAACAGTACCCCTGCAAACGGTATAGACAAAAAAAAAGATCCTGTCAAGTGTTTTATTATACTTACTTTGTTTGAAGAAACTTACAAATTCTCTTGACATTATTTTCCTCATCTGTTAGAACCATATAACATTGTTATGTGAGACTATCGTGTCTGCGAATCAACACAAGCGGAGGTATTCTTTGCGGTTTTTGACAAATTCCCTGTTCTGCTTTCTTCTCTGCCTGGGCCTTCTTCCCGTCCTTCCCGCCATGGGGGAGGAAGAGGGAACGGAAGAAGATGCCCTTGAGGAAGATCTGTACGAAGACATATTCCTGGAGATTGAAGGGATTACCGTTACCGGTACCCGGACAGAAAAACGCCTCGGCGACAGCCCTGTAGTTACAGAGATTATAAACGCTGCCGAAATAGAAAACTCCTCCGCTTCCACAGTCGGGGAGGTACTGAACGAGTACGGCCTTATGTATACGAGCAATGCCATGGGGGATTATATCCAGATGCAGGGGATGGGGGAGGGGCGTATCCTTTTCCTTGTGGACGGCAGGCGGCTTGTAGGCCGGGTCGCCCAGCGCCTCAACGGAGAAACTATGCCTGTGGGTAATGTGGAACGGATCGAGATTGTCCGGGGCCCGCAGTCCGCTGTCTACGGTTCCGACGGCATCGGCGGGGTGATCAATATCATCACCAAAAAGCCGGGGGATAAGATCTCCCTTTCCGCAGGCATTTCAAACGGCTTCATGCTGGCCTATGACGATCCGGAAACTCCCTCAAAGCCCAAGCCCTTTGACGATTTCAACCCCTTCCGGGAACAGAATCTTACCGTTTCCTTCGGCTTTCCCCTCGGTATCACCCGGAATTCCCTGAATATCGATGCGTCCCGCGCAGATTTTTACTATGCCGAAGGGAAGAGCAGATCCATTCTGCCTGAGTACTACCGCGGGAAGGCAGGTCTTGACTCGCTTATTCCCCTGGGAGACAGTGCGGAACTTCGTTTCGGGGGCTCCTTCATGCCCATGCGCAGTGATGACCTAAGCAATTCCCGCGGAAGCCTTATCCGGTCGGATTATATCCGGGCGGACGGCTATGTCGAGGCGGCCCTTGTTCCCTTTAGCCGGGCAATGCTGACTCTCCGCCTCTACGACAACTACTACCAGCGGGACAAGGATACCTATTCGGCCCTTATCGACGATTGGACTACCGGAGAGAATCACGAAAACGAAAACCTCGCCGCCCTGGAGGCACAGGGAGAATACGACGGTATAGAAAACTGGCTTTTTACCGCGGGACTGGAGGGAGCATACAACTCTATGGATAAATACAATCTCCACAACGGCGGGACTTTTGCCGGAGTGGACAAGGAAGCCCTCTTTATCCAGGCGGAAAAGTTCCGGGAGGAAGTGTATTCCGTTCTTGGAGGACTGCGCATAGAGCGGAGTTCCCAGTTCGGTTTTGCGGCCGCGCCGAAAATCTCTTCCATGTATCACCTGCCGCGGGGCTTCCGGCTTCTTGCCGGAACGGGCCTTGGGTACCGGGCGCCCGACTTTAGCGATCTCTACCTGGTCAAAGACGATACCATCACTCCGGGCCACCCCCTGGTAAAGGGGAATCCGGACTTGCAGCCCGAATACGCCCTGGGCATCAACATGGCCTTGGAATATACAAAGGAGAATCTCTTCTTTGGACAAATAAATTTGTACTACAGCGAACTCTTTAACGAGATCGCTTATATCGATCAACACGAAGTTGAACGCGGAATGGAGGTATACAGGACAGGAAACATTTCCCGTTCATTACGGACGGGAGCGGACGCCGAAGGGCGTTTAAGCATTTTTACGCACGGGTTTTTCTCGGCGGGTTACAGCTGGCTTTTTGCCTATGACCGTACCAGCGGGGAGGAACTGCATCTGCAGCCCGCCCATACGGTAAAAATGAAACTGGGGCTGGATCATAAGGGGAGAGGCGTCAATACCTGGCTTGGGGGAAGATTCTTCTCTCCCCTCTACCCGGACGATTCATCTTACGAAAGCCGCTTTATCCTGGATTTTTATTTTTCAAAAAATCTGGGGACTCATTTCAAGGTCTATACGGCAATCAATAACCTGACCGGAGAAACCGATTCACTGGGGCCTGCCACGGCGCAGTCCCTTACTCTTGGTCTTAAATATTTTTTATAAGGAGCACAGAATGAAAAGAAATCTCTTGACTTGGATAACCGGGATCTTCCTGGTTTTTGCTTTTGCCCTGACCGGCTGCCCTACGGCAAGCTCGGGAACCGATACGGAAACTTCCGTAATCAAGGTAACAAATGTTCCCGAGGGAACCTCCAGAATCTTTGTAACGGTCTACGATGATTTTACCACAAAAACTACACTGGCCTACGGCGAGGCAGTAGTAAGCGGCGGAACCGCGACGCTGGGCCTC
>JAIRXN010000155.1 GCA_031268245.1 Treponema sp.
GAACCGCTCAGCGCACCGATCAAAATGGCGGAAGCGGCGCTTAAAATGAGGGAAGCAAGACCCAGCGATACCAGAGTGAGGGCATTCCCCCTGAAGAAACGGTTTACCTGTTCCATGGACGAACGGCGGGCGATTTCCCGGATTAGTACCAGGGAGAAAAGGATGCCCAGGGAAAAACCCAGAGCCAGAGCCAGAGCCTCTGCAAAAGAAGATGCCAGGTGAAGGGTAAGAAGGCTTGCCGCAGGACATAACCCTTCGTATGCGTCCAGGGGACTGTAGGCCCGTTCTTCCTCCACGGGAAGATGAAAAAGCCGGCCAAGAACCTTCTCCACGGCACGGGGCAGGATAGCGCTCAGCGGGAAGAGGAGAATATAGGCAAAGATACCCAGAGAAAACAGGGAAAGGATCAGGGTATAGAAGATCCAGAGGAGGATTACGCTGATAAAGAGAAAAAGCACGCTATACCAGGGGAAGCTCTTTCCCTCCCCTCCCGGCCGGCGGCTTACTCCCTTTAGTCCCAAACCGTACTGGAAGACCAGGTTTGCCGAACAACTTGAAAAAAGGAATAGAATAAAGAATTTAATCATTCGTCTTCCTCCCCGGAATTGTCCCGGCCCCTTAAAAAATTGTAGATGACAACCCCGTAACCAAGGAGGAGAAAGGCTCCGGAACTGAGGGAAACCAGATAGAGAAGAGAAGTCTTGCCTGCAAAAAAGAAGATCATTCCCCTGCTGCCGCCGGGAAAGGAAAGGGAAAGGAAACCCAGAGGTTCCCGGATAAGAGAGAGGGCAATGGAGAGCCCGCAGTAAACCAGAACATCGGAGAAACTTGCGGCCAGAGCCTCACTGAGATCCATGGTCTGTATTCTTTCCGCCGTACCGGAACCTGTATATATCAGAGGCCCCAGAAGGATGGGAAAGAAACATTCCATTCCCAGAAAGGGATTGATCAGCAGGTGAACCCAGAGATACAGCGCCCCAATAAAGCAGGAAACAGCCAGAATAACCAGGGATCTGCCCTTTTCGGGCAGAATGCTCCGGGCAAACCACAGGGAAAGACCGGTGAGAAGGTAGAGCCAGAGGAGACCGGCGCTCACGGTGAGGGCATAGGCCAAACGGCTTGAAGAGATGAGGATAAGGGCTAAACCCGCCAAAGAAGAGAGGGGACTTCTGTTCCCCCAGAATGGATGAGAACGGTAGGAATTATTCACGGAGATGCCTTTTCCGGATTCGCTTTTTCGATACGTCTCATGTAAATATCTTTCTGCGCCTCCGGGATACGGGGAAATACTTTTTCACCATGAATGGTAAGGGCCACAAGTTCCTCCACTTTTGCATCCCGGTTGAGCCGGGCAAGACAGAGCACGCCAATTCCGTCGGTAAAAAGGGGAAACACACATGCGGAAGCATCCTGATCGGGACTTGAGATCCTGTACCAGCTTCCCAGAACCTGCATCCCCCCGGCGGCAGGCCGCGAAGGAATCGGGGATGAGAGTACCCAGGAATAGCCCTGGGTCTTGAGTAGACGGTTTATTCGTTTCAACAGAATTTCCTCCCTGAGAGAGCCGGACAAAAGCCATATAAGGCTTGCAGCCACAAGGAGGCCGGCCAGCCATCCGGTCAGGATCAGGGTACCCTGAAGCGGAGTGAAACTTTTTTTTGCTCTTGCCGGCATCAGGCTCTCCTCTTCCCCAGATTAAAAAGAAAACAACGTTCGGCGCAACGGAACAGGGGCAGAAAAGCATTGATCAGGGCCGTGGCAAAGAAAGCGCCGTACATCTGCTGCCCCTGCTCCCGGAAGATAAAGGTAAAGAGGGCCCCCAATACCGTAAGAATAATGATTCCCGTATTGGACTTGGCCCCGGTGGCAGGATCGGTGATCAGCAGAAAGGCCGCCACAAGGGTACCTCCGCTGAGGAATGAGAAAAGCACATCCCCTTGCCCTGCCGCCCCGCCAAAGGGCAGAGCGCCGAAAGCACGGACAAGAAAACCGTAAACCAGGAGGAAAAGAGCGGATATCCAGGCCCGGTTCACTTGGGAGGCGCATATCAGGATACTGCCCGCAAGCAGGCCGAGAATTCCCCGATCCGCGATGATCCCCGGAGAGCCGGAATTGAAAAGGTCTATGTAACCGGCGGGCAGTTCCGCACCGGGTATCGCAAAAATCGTAGAATTGAGAAAATTCCTGAAAGTCTGATCCAGAGAGCTGCCTGCACTGTACTGCCAGGTTCCCGAAATTTTGAGGATTGCCAGAGGAGAGCCCTGTGGATTACTGAAACCGGAAGCCATGCTCCGGAAAAGGATCGAGAGATTTGAACCTTCCAGCGCCTTTTCAAAGGACTGGGAAAAGGAGATTCGCATGAACAGCCAGCCGCCAAGGGCAGGATTTACCCAGTTAGAACCGAGACCGCCGAAACTGTGCTTTATCACCGCCATAGCAAAGACGGCTGCGAAGAAGGCGCAGAAGGGATTGATCCGGTTGGGCAGAAGCAATGTCAATACCAGGGCCGAAACCACGGCACTCCCGTCAAGAAGCGTCCTGTATCCGTCCCGGCGCCAGGTGATAAAAAGTTCCGTAAGCACCGCTCCCGCAAGGGCAGAGAAGGCTACGAGCAGTGAAGCGCCGCCATCCGAAACGGCAGACTGAATGATTGCCATAAGGGCACAACAAGCCGCCAGAACCATCCTGCTGGTGGTAGAACGGGCAAAATTCACCTGGGGAGAGAGGTTTATTCGTTTTTCCTGTTTCCATGCTTCCGTAGCCATATTTACGCCATCCCCAGAATAGCCTGAGACAGAGCCAAACGGGAAGGGCATACCACGTCGCAGCAGCCGCAGCCATGACAGCTATCACTGCCGGAAATTCCGGGTTTCCTGGAGGCGTTTCGTCCTGCCGCCCTGGCGTTTTTATAGAGCTCTTCGGGATCAAGTCCAACAGGACACACCGTCCGGCACTCGCCGCAGCTTATACAGTTCCGCCGGGGCTGGGCATGGGCTTCCAGAAGAGCAAAAACCGCGTAACTGGTTTTTATTACCGGTTCGTCCAGATCAACCACCGCCCTTCCCAATACGGGAGAACCGCTTGCTATCTTCCTGGGCTTGTCTACAAAACCGCCGCATTCGGCAAAAATTTCGCCTATTCTGGTACCGATCCGTACCTTCATCACCTGGGGCTTGCGTACCGCAGAACCTCCTACGGCTACATAGCGGTCAAGGATGGGCTTTCTGTATGCCACGGCGTCATGGATTGCGGCCAGAGTAGCGGGCCCCAGCATGAGAAGGGAGCCCAGTTCAACATTTTCTTTTTTACCGAAAGAGCGGAGCACCAGTTCCAGTTCCCTCTGATTCCGCTGGGGGTAACGGGAACCCGTATACACCAAGGAGATAGGGATCTCCCAGCGGGAAGCTTCCTCCATGAGCCGGCTGCCCAATTCGGTTTCTCCCTGGGACAGGGCAAAGACAATCCTGCCCATCCTTCCCGCCCGGCACATTATATGAGCCCCTTCGGCAATAGCCTGGGTACGTTCCCTGCAAAGCAGACGGTCGGCCGCCAGCCAGGGATCATCAAAAATACAGCGGACTACCAGGCTGATAGTCCCCTGCTGATTCCTCAATGAAGTGAGCATATCCGCCACGGGACGGCCTGAGCCTTCCATTTCTACAATGCCGAATTCCGCAATAGTCCGGTGGAGATCGAAGGCGGACATGCCTAGCCAGGGGAAGAATTCCTCTCTCTTACCCAGCTTCTCAAAACTCCCTTCCATACGGATTATCAGCGCATCGTTATTCTGACCGCCGGCGGCTTTCCAGGATACCATTCTGATCACCCGGCCCGGTACGGAGGCATGGACATTGGCGGAAAGGGAGCCCTGCCCCCTGCCGATAAGCATGCCTTCCCGAACCAGATCCCCCACGGAAACGATGGGATAGGCCCGGCCGCCCGGATGCTGCACCATGGGGATAACCGAGATGGCGGGTAAAAAAGCTACCACACTGGAACTATTCTGCGGGACCGCCGGATCGTTTATCGTGATACCGCCTCGCGGAAAGGAGTAGACTTTCATGCGGCTATCCATTTTTCATCGTATGATACCATCTTTTTCTTTTTTCCACCCCTCCGGAATCCCGGCGAAAAAATAAAACCCGGCAGCGAACACAGCAGGGCAAGGCAAACAACAGGAAGGGAACGGAAATCCTCTTTACTCACCGGGCCGGACAAACCTTCAAACAGATTTTTTAGAGGGAAGGGGGGAATCGCCGGAACAGCAATATTTTCTTTAATCATACCGGCAATGAGCCCGTCTTCCCCTAAAGTATAGTGATTCATGGGGAAAAATTCCTCTGTTTCCCAGAAAGATCTGTATGAAAAAGAAGACTGAAAGAGAACATGATCCTGATAATCCTCTTCGCTCAAGGCCCCCTTGGCAAGAAGAGAAGCCGATTCTCCCGGCCTGACCCCCAAAAAGAGGAACAGAAAGACAAAGATCGCAGCCAGGGCAAAAGGAAGACCGGCACGGGGAAAGGCGAGACGCCGGGGGAAGGTGTTCTGAAAGGCACTGCCGGCAAAGCTTCCCCTCCCGTGAAAGGGGAGAATGCTTACCGGAATAAAACGGACATGGGACACGTTCATGCCGCGGCAGGACTCAAGACGCAGAGCCTGAATCCACAAAAAATAAAACAGGGGTACTGCCGGAATAACAAGCGGCGAAAGGTATACAAAGATGATTGCCAGGGCCGGAATGAGGAAAAGCAGGGATAAGATCCAGTGAAAACGGTTATCCTTGATTATCTCCAGGACGGAAAAATGATTTTGGTAGCGGCGGGATACAAAAATCTCCCGCAGGGGTTCAAGCAGGAAGCCCGTAGAACCTGAAAGGAAGGCGCAGGCAGAGAGCCCGGCAGGGCCTTCCAGGGCAAGGGAGGAAAACAGGGGCAAGAGGAACAAAAAACAGAGCGGCGAGCCTGAAAAAAAAAGACCTGCCAGGGCGGCCGCAGTAAAGACAAGGACATAGAGAAAAAGAGGCCGGGAAGCGCCGGTATAGGACACGCGGAAGGGAATTTCCGCCAGGCACGCGGCAATCTTCTTTTCAAAACCTCTCATGGCCCAGGGCGAAAGACTTCTTTCCAGGGGGATAAAGAAGTAACGCGTGCCGTCCCGGACAAAAAAATCATGAAGCTTTTCCGCATAGGGATCCCTTCGGGGATCAAAACTTTCAAGACGTCCGGGTAGTTCCTCAAGGTTGACACGTTCAAGGCTCCCAAAATTATCCAGAAAAACCCACTGGGTGGATTCACTTATGATGCCCGGGCCGAGGGAAGAGAGAGCCTCTGCGGTTTCCCTGTCCGGCAGCGCCTGATCCACCGTGACGACGGCCCAGGAAGCCGAAACCGGCGCTGTATAGAGCTTCAAAATCAGAAACAGGGAGAGAAGCCCCGAAAGGAGGGAGATGCCTGTCAATAGGAGGCCTTGTATAAAACTTCGTCTCACATTCGAGCCGGTTTTTAGTGTTAGCACACGAAGGGACATGCCGGATGAATCCTAGAGTAAGGCAAAGGCTGCTGCGATAAAAAACCCAAAAAGGCCGCCGACAGCAACTTCCAGGGGAGCATGGCCCAGAACTTCTTTGATGGAATGGAATTCAATACCCAGTTTCTCCGCGGTCTGCCGCCCCAGAGAATTCAATACCCTGCCCTGCAGACCGGAGGAACGGCGTACACCCATGGCGTCCCTCATGACAACCAGAGCAAAAAACACGGAAACAACAAAAAGATTGGAATTTATTCCCTCGGCAAAAGCCACCGCCGCGGCCATGGAAACGACAAGCGCCGCGTGGCTGGAAGGCATACCGCCGGTACGCCAGATGATTATCGCCAGTATTTCCCTGGGCTTCCGGTGCCTTGAACGCAGCAAAATGACTGCAGCCTTCATCAACTGGGCGGTAAACCAGCTTGTAACGGCAGACAGAAAGACAGGGTTCTCGAAAAAGGATTGGATCGAAGCCGCTCGAACGGTCATAGGAAAAGACATTAATACAGAATTTATCACGGATGGGGGCTTTGTCAATAGGCCGCGAATTCCCAAAACTACATGAGGTTTTGGAACAAGTTCAACAAACTTAAACTTTCAAATTTAAGCCTCCAAAGCTCAATACTCCAAATTTATATTCCGATAATTGAAAAGAGGTATGGTATGAAAAGCGAATTTGAAGTTTTAGGGGATCGTTTATCAATCATCATTGAGAGAGAAGCCGGAACGCTCAAGAGAATCAGTCCCATTCAGCTTCTTATCCGGCAGGCGGTAGAGAATCATGAATGGGTAGATTTTGAAAAATATATGGCCGAAATAAGCGTACTCAGCGCCGAATTTGAAGAACTTGAAGCGGAACGGGAAGAACTTCTTGAACAAACAATGGGGAGTCTCCCCATAAATAGCGAAACAAACCGTTTTTATGCATTCATTTCGACCTTTCCCGGAGAATTGAGGAACCGTCTTGCCGATACCTACCGGGATCTTAAGCAGGAAGCCTTGCGGATTCGTCTTTTCAACGAATCTTTTGCCCGTTATCTGGCGGAAGCCCGGGCTTTGGCGGAGGCCTTTCTTGAGGCGGCTTTTCCGGAACGCTGGGGAAAGCTCTATTCCCGGCAGGGAAAGGCCGCTCCCTCACAGATGCAGAGTGTGCTTTTCAATGAGCATTTCTAGGGTAACGCTGATTAACGGCGGTCAAATTGACCGCTGGGGC
>JAIRXN010000185.1 GCA_031268245.1 Treponema sp.
GTCGTAGCACTCTATCTTCCAGTTCAGTTTTGAATCTTTGTCGATCCAGAGCAGCATCCTGGAATACTGATAGGAAGCATCTTTGGGTTTTGATTCAACCACATAGCAGGGATGGCCCTTTAAATCCTCCTCGCGGAGCAGGGTGTGGGTATCAAGGCCGGCATCGCGGTTTGAAGAACTCACATCGTCGTAGGAAAGATCTGTCCCCATGAAACTGCCCGAACCTTCCGAAGAAGCGATCCTGCGGACTTTGTTCAGGCTCGGCAGGTATATCCACTGATCGGCCGCGGCCCCCTGGTTTTCCATGGTAAGGAAACGGGTTCCCCTTACACTTGCGGGCTGCTGAAACACTATCACCGCACGATCCCCCCCGGCCCCCTTCTTGCTGTACTGATCGATGAGCCGTTCCGCAGTTGAACCGTCTTTTGCCGTGAGCACCCAGCGGGTACGGGCGGATGTCGTCTCCGCCTTTATCCTTTCCCTCGAAGCGGCGATAATATCATTGGCGTCTGTCTGGGAAAACACGTTTACTGCTGAAACCAGCAGAATTGACAGAATGACCGCAATCTTTCTATTCATTTTTTTTCTCCTTCTAATTTTGGATTATTTAATCTTACGATTATTTAATTCCAGATCATAGATAAATTTTGGCCTGAAAATCGAAAGCAGCACCGGTATGACAACAAGACCGGAAAGGGCGCTTATCATCATTGCCATGGCGACAAGAAACCCGAATTCCGCCAGCATATTGAATTTGGAAAAACACAGGACGGCAAAACCGAGACCCACCGAGAGAGCGCCCACGATAATCGCGGAACCGGAAACATAATAGGCGCCCTTGAGGAAATTCCCCTTTCCGCCGTACTCCCGGTACTCCCGCTTGAAGGCGTCCATGAAGTGGATCGTGTAGTCAATTCCTACTCCGATGGAGATGCTGGAGATCATGGCGGTTGCGAGGTTAAGCTTTATCCTGAGGTAGCCCATGATAGCGAAGTTAAGCAGAATAAGTATCGAAAGGGGAATGATACTGATAATCCCCGCCGAAACGGAACGGTAGGAAATTGCCACAATAAGGAACATGGCAATAATAGAAAAGATGATCGAAATGAGCTGGGACTGCACCACCAGGGAATTGACCGCTCCTTCCACCAGGGCCGAACCGCCTACGATAACCTTTACGTTGTCCGGGAAATTGGCGGCGGCAAAGTTTCTGATTTCCGCAACCCCCCTGTCCGTATCTTCCTGCCCGATAGTTCTCAACTGTATGGTAGTCTTTATGGCGGTCGGATCGATGGGCTTATTTGCATAGTCGCTGATATTCCCCGAAAGGAGTACCAGATAATTGGAAACCAGCATCGCCAGTTCCTCTTTGGTTTTTTTTCCGTAACGCCCCGGATCTTCGGGCACTTCATAGTACGCCGCCCCTTCATGGTTGGTAAGGGCATTGAAGGAACGCACCAGATCACGGGCGCTCATGTTTACGCTGCTTCCCGAAAAAGCGGCCTTTTCCAGAAGATCCGATATTTCGGCGAGAGTAGCGCTCTTCTCTTCCGGGGCATTATAGAACGGGGGAATTCCGGTTTCCGCAGTTTCGGCGCTTTCGGTTTCACTGAAACTGCCGAAACCAAAGCCGTCTCCGTCTTCTCCAAAGCCAAAACCGTCTTCTTCCGCCTCAAAGGCGAATCCGAAAGCATCTTCTTCCGCGGGGGCAGAAACGGAGGCCGCTATGCCTTCCGGACTTTCATCGACATTAAAGACCTGGTTTATCCGCTTTACAAGGTCGGTAAAACCCATAGTCTTGCCAACTTCCGGCACCTTCTCTTCAAGATACCCGGAAAGTCTGTCCATGGCGCCGAGGTTGTCCGGATGGAGGATAGAAGCGGAATTATCGGCTTCCACAACAACGCTTACAATTTTTGAACCGCCGAATTTTTCCCGGATGAATTTATCGGATTTAAAAATATCCGTGTCGGCCTTGAAGTATTCCACCATCACATTATCAATGATGATCTTTGAAGCCCCATATATCCCCAAAGCCGTGATAAGCACGAGAAGGAAGAGTACCGGCCAGCGTTTCTCCACGATACCGGAAAACGCAATGGCGATTTTTTCGCGTACAGGCCCCTGCCCGTCCTTTCCGCCTGTTGCCCACAGTTCCTTCATGGGCTTCGGGCCGCGGATGATGAGGATTGCGGGGATCAGCGTAACGGTGATGATGAAGGATACCACGATCCCGAAACTGGCAAAAAAACCGAATTCCTTTATCGGCACAACCCTGGTGAAACAGAACGACAGAAACCCTGCAAAGGTAGTAAGGGCGGCAAGGAATATGGGTTTCCCGGTTTTTTGGAAAATATGATAAACCAGCGCCCGGTGATCCTCATCACTCATCGTGCCATGCTTAAGGCCCGTGTCTTCGATATAGTGAATCACCACATGGATGCCGTAGGAACTTCCCATGGCAATAAGGATAACGGGAAGCACCGTGGAGAGTACCGACATCTTGATTCCGAAAAGAGGCATGGCCCCGATTGACCAGATCACCGCAATAAGCACCGCCGCAAGGGACAGAACCGTAGCGGTAACCCTGCGGAAAGGTATAAACACAATCGCTACCACGATAAGGATTACCAGGGGAATGAGAAGCGCCAGATCCGCATTGACGGCCTCGTTGATGGTGGCGCTTATCACGGGAATTCCCGTTACATAAACCGTAGCAACACCGTCGAACATCTCCCTGGCAGAATCCCTCACCTTCATGAAGCTGTTTATCACTTCGGCGCTTCCCCCCTGTTCTATGGGAATGTCCAGGGGTACCAGCACCTGGGTAGCGGTAAAGTCGTCGGAGACAAGAGCCCTGTCATAGAGCTTCCAGGAAAGTATTTTCCGTTTTATCTCTTCAATTTCTTCCCGGCTGCCGGAAAAATCATCCCCCACTATACGTTCCACCAGGATGGAGTCTCCGGAACCGGATATATAATCCGTGGTCATGATGGAGTTTACATCCCCGATAATATCAATCTCCTCAATCCGCGCTACATAGTCCTTCAAAATCCGCAGGAATTCTGCGTCAAAAATAGTACCGTACTTCCTTTCAAGCCCTACCAGGATGAAGAGGGAACTTCCAAAGGTATCATCTATGCGGGCGCTGACTATACGGGCAGGATCGTCTGCAGGCACAAAACGGAGATTGTTATTGTCAAGTTTCACTCTGGGAAGCTGCAGGGCAAAAAAAACGGTAATTAATCCAATGACGGCGATGATAAGCCAGGGGTGTTTGAAAAGCTTATACATGAATTCCTCACTTCTTTAAATTTTTCCAGATCCGGCAGTAAAAGTTGCGACCGGTCAACCCCTTCTACCGTAATGCCCCGGAGCATCATCTGCAAAAGACTCTTGAGATCTTCCAGCATGGTTCTGACGTTCCTCGACGATTTGGGCATCTTTACCGTGCTCTCGACTATATATGAAAAGATAAAAAGAATGGTTCTGGCAATAACCCCCGGGTTAATGCTGCTTTCAAAGATGCCTTCGACCCTCCCCTGTTCAATCAGGTTCTCGATCATGGTGTATATGACAAAAGATGAACCGGATTCGGCTTTCTCGGGATTCTCGTTAATCGGAAAAAAGGGAAATTCGGCCAGCATATACTGCTTCATGCTGAATATCACTATCATGTCATCGGAACGCCCAAACAGATCCAGGTAGGCCTTCCAGAAGAGACGTATCAATTCCAGCGCATTCAGATTGGGCGTAGCCAGGGAGTTGAAATACTCTATGAATCGCTCGGCGCCTTCGTTACAAATTTCCTGAAAGAGAGCATCCTTACTGGGAAAATAGAGGTAGAGAGTCGCCTTGCTCAACTCAGCTTTTCGGGCTATATCCATCATGCTGACTTTCTCCGCCCCGTATTCGACAACCAGATCCCGTGCGCAGCGGAGGATGGCGTTCTTCCTCTCCGACCTTTCCCGTTTCCTGCGTTCATTTATTCCCATCGGATACGACTCCCGGTTAGTATATTTCCTATAGTCGAATAATAACCACGATCCCATTATATACATATAGAAAAGGAAAAGGTCAATATGCTATAATTAAAGAAATGAAAAAAATTGTTTGTCCTGCGGTCCTGGCTCTTGTTCTTTTTGCCCTGGGAGCCTGTAGAGGCGCCCCCGGACCAACTACGGAGCTTAAAACTCCGGAAATTCTTGAGTCTGAAATAAAGGAAACGGAAGTTCCTGCCGGAGAGGAACCGGAAGAGATCCTCTCCCTGCCTCCGCCGGAAGAATCGCTTCCCGTATCAGGCTTCCGGGAAGTATGGGGTTATCTGGTTGCGGGAAGGGAAGACGCCCTGAAGCCGGATATGCCCCTCACCGACATCGGCTATTTCGGGGCGGAGATCGACTACTACGGCAAGCTGACCGATGTACCGAACCGGTTCAAGGTCCGTTTCGGCGGCCGGGTCCACCTTGTCGCAGTCTGTAACAGTTATTCACTTACACACTTTGTCCTCAAAGAGAACAGCGCGGAGCGTGAAGCGCTGATCCGTGATCTTCTCAATGAAACCCGGCGTTTTGACGGTCTCCAGATTGATTTTGAAAATATCCCGAAACGGGATGGGCCTGAATTCCGTTCTTTTCTGGCGGAACTCCGGAGGGGACTGGGCTCCAAAGCTTTCACCGTTGCCCTTCGGGCCCGGACGCGGCGCATTGCCGACGACGTGTATGACTATGATCGGATTCTCCCCCTGGTAGACCGGATTCTGGTTATGGCCTATGATGAGCACTGGTCTACCAGCGCTCCGGGCCCTGTGGCTTCCCTGCCCTGGTGTAAACGGGTGGCCGAATACGCCGTAAGAACCGTAGGTTCGGAAAAACTCATCATGGGACTCCCCTTCTACGGCCGGGCCTGGGGAAACACTAACCCGTCCAAAGCCTACCTTTATTCAGGCATTGAGGAACTCAAGACCAGGCAGGAAGTCCGGACGGTTGAGCGGGAAAACGGCATTCCAACCTTTCAGTACGAAATCCCTGTCGGGGTGAAAGTCTACTATGAGGACGCCTATTCGCTGGCGGTGAGAATGAAGATGTACCGGGATCTGGAAGTGAAGAATATCGGGTTCTGGCGTATCGGGCAGGAAACTCCCGAAGTCTGGAAATTGATAAGGGCGGAAGAATAGACTCATTTCAGTAACCTCGAACCTTCGGTTCGTTGTTGGTTACTGAACAACTCTAATGAGAATTTCCGGAGGATGATATGGCGGCAGGAAACTATCAGGCGGATATTCATAACAGCGATTATGAAGCTGAATACAGGGCAAAAAAACTTGATGCCCGCACACTCATCAACATAGACGGCAGAAAGCTTGAATCTCTGAACGGCCTGTGGAACTTTGCGCCGGATCTCTACGATAGCTGCCGCAGAGCCCGCTGGTGGGCGGCCTGCCGAAGAACGGAGAAAAAAGTCTCCGGCATGAATCAACCGGAAGACTGGGATTTTGAAGCCTGGGAAACAATGCCTGTGCCTTCATGCTGGAACATGGAAAAACCTGAGTACCTGTACTTTGAAGCTACCGGGATCTATACAAGGACTTTTCACTACCATGCCCGCAAAAAAGACGAACGGGCCTTCCTTTTCTTTGAGGGCGCCTCCTATGCGGCGTCGGTTTTCCTTAACGGAGAATATCTGGGGAGTCATTGGGGAGCCTCAACTCCCTTCTGCGTAGAGATAAGCGGCTCTGTACAGGAGTTTAACCGCATCATCGTAATGGTAGATGCCCGCCGCAGCCCCCTGCGGATCCCCGCGGATAATACCGACTGGTTTAACTATGGCGGACTCTACCGGGATGTCTACCTCCTCAGAACCGGGCCTTCTTTTATCAAGGACTGGTTCATCCGTCTTGTTGACGGTGCGGAAATCCGGGCGGATATCAGCATTGAGGGCGGGACCGCCGGGCTGGAACTTGAAATTCCCGGACTGAAAATCCGGGAAAAACTGCCTGTGACGGACGGAAAGGCGTCCCTCAGGCTCAAAGCCTCTCCTCAGCTCTGGAGCCCGGAAAACCCCACACTCTATGATTTTACCCTGAAGCTTGCGGAATCCACTGCTGAAGATGATGCAGGCGGCCGGGTTAAAGACCGCATCGGCTTCCGGGAGATTTGTACACGGGGAGAGGAAATTTTTCTTAACGGCAAAAAGATCTTTCTTAAAGGGATCTGCGTTCATGAAGATCATTTCACATTAGGAAAAACTACCGGTGAAGAGACCATCCGGGAGACTATCCGGGATCTCAGGGAACTCAAGGGCAACTATCTCAGACTGGCCCACTATCCCCATGACCGGCGTTTTTCCCGGATTGCAAGCGAAGAAGGCGTGCTGCTGTGGGAGGAGGTTCCCGTCTACTGGGCAGTGGCATTTGACAATCCCGAAACCCGGGAGGATGCGGAAAACCAGCTTGCCGAACTGGTGATACGGGACAGGAACCAGGCGGGGGTAATCATCTGGTCGGTGGGGAATGAAAACGCCGATACGGATAACCGGCTTACATTCATGTCGGGCCTCGCGGAGAGGGCCCGTTCCCTGGACGATTCCCGGCTGGTTTCGGCGGCATGCCTTATCAACCATGAAAAACTCATGATCCAGGACAGACTTGGAGAGTATCTTGATATTATCGGGATCAACGAATACTACGGCTGGTATGATCCCGATTTTGAAAAACTCCCGAAAATTCTCTCTAACTCAAAACCGGGCAAACCGGTGGTAATCTGTGAATTCGGGGCCGGGGCGCGGCTTGGACAGCGGGGTACCGCTGATGATCTCTTTACCGAAGACATGCAGAAACGTATCTACGAACA
>JAIRXN010000198.1 GCA_031268245.1 Treponema sp.
AAGCCACGCCCGCTGTGCAGCCAGTTCCAGGACGGCTTCCATGGCCTCGGCGAATGTGAAGTGGGTTGCGTGGGGACGTTTGCGCAGCGCTCCGATGATAAGGGCCCCGGTTTTGCCGGCAAGGGGTTTTGAAGATTCCGGTATGGCACTGGTATCGGTCATGTAGACAAGAGAAGGCCGGCCGCTTTCCTCTATTTTCCAGGCGAGGATATCTAGCTCACCGTGTTTGACCGGGATGGAAGTGATATGGAGACAACCTATCTCAATGACCGCTCCGGCTTTGCGGAGGTCCAGCCGCGGTTTGCCGCCTCCCGGCTGGGTTTCCTTGAAAACATAGGAGAAACGGTTCCTCACTTCTTCCAGGGTTTCATCGTTGCCGTAGACAGGAAGGGGGACACTGCGGCAGAGGGGCCGCACATCATCAAGCCCGTGGAGGTGGTCCGCATGGGCGTGGGTAAGCAAGACCGCATCAAGCCGTTCTATGCCCGCCCTGACCGCCTGGAGCCTGAATTCCGGCCCTGTATCAATGATTACGCTCTCTCCGGCTTCCCCGGCGATGTGAATGGAAGAGCGCATCCGCTTGTCGAAGGGGTTTTCCGAACGGCACACGGGACAGCAACAGGCTACCACGGGGATGCCGTGGGAGGTGCCGGAACCGAGGACGCTTACTTTCATGTGATATTATGTCCTGTAATGGCCGATCCTTGCCAGATCCCCTGCGGACATTTATACTAAAGAGGAGTAAATACAAACTTTTTGAAGGGATATAGTAATGGCTGACCCGGAACTTGTAAGGGTAATGGATTATATTCTCAACCGCTGTAATGAGCGGGACATAGAAGCGGTAGCCGCGGCAGTGGTACGGCGGCGGCGGGATCTCACCATATTCGGCGGCTCGGTGAATCTTCCCGATCCCAAGCGTATGGCCGATGAAATGTCCAGGCAGTTTAATATCGAAGGTACCATCGAGGGCCTTACAAAAAGCATACGGGAATATGCCATGCGCATCATAAGGCAGGAAGCTCCGGAGCTGAGTGAAGAACAGACCGAAATGCTCACCAGAACATGGATCCCCGACCGCAATGAACCGAAGGAAGAAGCCGCCCTGCCCCCGGATCTCCTGCTGAGCATGATTGAACAGTTTGTTATGTTTTCCCGGGGTGAAATGGATGAAGGGGAAGATCGGCGCCTCCGCACCGATTTAGGCGCCTGGCCTGAGCGTTACTGGAAGGCATTCCCCCAGGTTATCCGGCTGATCATTACCGGCTACCTCAGAGACGAAATGGACGACGGCGAATTCAAAACCCGTATAAACACTGCGATGGTCATGTATTAAAAAGCAGGCCGGGGATTCCGGCCTGTTTTTTAATGATTTACTTGAGGCTGTTCCAAAACTTCAACCAACCGGGTTTTGGAACAAGTCAATTCAGTCTCCTACACGGATACTGTTGAGCCACGCATCGTTGTAGAGTTCCAGGGTTTCTCCCAGGTCGTCCTTGAGTTCGGTTTTAGCGAGCTCTTCGGCGCTGTACCATGAGTCCCCTTTCTTGTACTGCCGGGCCGGCAGGTTCGCCGTGGCGGGGAAGCCGAAAGAGTCGCAGAATTCCGCATAGATATCCGGACGATGGATAAAGTCTATGAATTTGTGAGCCAGATCGGGGTTTTTGGAACCCTTGAGGATGCACATGCTGTCGATATAGGCAGGTCCGCCTTCGGGAGGAATAAAGAATACGGTGTTTTTCTTGAGTTCCTCATTGTCTCCGATTTCTTCATACACTACTTCCGCATAACCCTGAACTATCCAGAAATCCCCGTCCGCATAACCCTTGCCGAAGGCTTCGGCGTCGAATTTGACCAGGTTGGGTTTCCAACGGCTGTTGATAAGATCCCTGGCCCTTGCAATTTCCGCAGGATTTTTGGTATTGACCGAGTAGCCGAGAAAGGCAAGGGCATCGCCCATCACTTCCCTCATGTCGTCCAGCATGGTCATGCGGCCCTTGAGGTCGCTGCGGCCGAAGATTGACCAGCTTCTTTCAAAGTCCGGAACCCGTGCGGTATTTACCGCAATTCCCGCAGCGCCCCAGTAGTAGGGAACCGAGTAGTCCATCTGCGGATCGTATGAAGCCTTACTAAGCACCGCGGGGTCTACGTTCTTTAAGTTGGGGATTTTGCTCTTGTCGATTCTCTCCAGCATATTCTGGCTGATCATGATGGACACATAGTCTCCCGAGGGAAAGACGATGTCGTAACCCGAGCCGCCCGACTTGAGTTTGGCATACATCTCTTCGTTACTGGCGAACTGATCGTAGATAACCTCAACACCGTATTCCTTCTGGAATTTTTCTATAACCGAATCGGGGGTGTAGTACGTCCAGTTATAAATGTACAGTTTGGAAGCGTCCTTTCTGCCGCCCCCAAAGACCGCGGCAGGGACAATAAGCCCTGCCAGTACCACAAGTAAGATGGTAATCCTTCTCATGTTTCATTCTCCTTATCTGTGTGTTAAAATATATAAACGCGTCATCGCGTCTTTTCCCTCGATCTATTTTTTTCGATCTATTTTGCCGCTATGTATTTGAGGAAATTCCTTAGTAAATATGTCAGAATAACCGTGCCGAGTATCATTACTACCGAGAGGGCATTGATTACCGGAGAGACTCCAAAACGGATTGCGGAATAAATGTAGATTGGCAGAGTTGAGGATCCGGGGCCCGCCACAAAGTAGGTGATTACAAAATCCTCAAGGCTTATAGTAATGGCGGTGAGGAAACCCGACACGATACCGGGCATACAGATGGGAACCGTTACCTTGAGCAGGGTTTGCATCTCCCCGGCCCCCAGATCGTGGGCCGCCTCAATTATGGAAAAATCAAATTCATCCAGCCGTGCCATTACCATGAGGAAGACGAAGGGAAGGTTGAACGTGGTATGGGCGATATAGATGGTGAGAAGCCCCAGATTCAGCCCCACGCCGGCAAAGAAGATCGACAGGGAAACGCCGATGATGATTTCGGGGAGGATCATGGGAAGGAAGGAGATTGTCTGTACATAGTTGCGCAGAGTGAAACGGTACCAGTTTACCGCAATGGCGCCGAATGTGCCGAGGAGGGTAGCTGTGGCGGCGGAAGTAAAGGCGATAAAGATGCTGTTCCAAAAGGCGCGCCAGAGATCCCGCGAATGAAGGAAAAGCTGCTCGTACCAGCGGAAGGAGAAGCCCGTCCAGTTCATCCCCTTGGAACCGTTGAAGCTGTAGAGGATGAGTACAAAGAGCGGAAGAAAAAGAAAAATAATTGTGGCAATAAAGATTGTCTGGCTCAGGGAGAAGGGCTTGCGGGCGGCCCGGCGGGCATGACGTCCCGCTTCACTCTGCAGGGGAACTCCGATGCGCAGGGAGGTAATGACATCGTGCACCACATTTTTTATGTTCATGACAACCTCTGTTTTGTGCGGCCGCACGACCGCACTATTAAGCCGGATAGGGACTGAAACTTCATGAAGAGCCCCTTGCGCTTTCAAGCGCGGTATCGGGGGAGCCTTTCAGGTCGGACAGGCGCTTTGCGTCCCGGCGCTGCAGGTTCATCATCATGATTACTCCGGCGGTGGTGACCACGGTAAGCACCATGGATATGGCGGAAGCCAGAGGCCAGTTCCGGCTTTTGGTGAGCTGATCGGCGATGATGTTTCCCAGCATATAGGAATCCTTGCCGCCCACAAGCAGAGGTACTGCGTAGGCCCCAAAGATTGGGATGAAGGTAAAAAGAACCGCCGTATAGATTCCCGAACGGATGTTTGGAAGCAGTACCCATATAATGGAAGCGGATTTCGAGGCTCCCAGATCCCTTGCCGCCTCCAGCAGGGAAAAATCAAACTTGTCTATCGTGGAGAAGAGGGGAAGTATGGCGTAAGGCAGATACATATAGACCAGTACCAGCACTACCACCCGCTGATTGTAGAGAAAGTGTATGTAATCGTTGATAAGCCCGATGCGAATTAAAAAATCATTGAGGAAACCGGAGTTTCCCAGAATATTCATCCAGGCGAAAACCCGGATGAGAAAATTTGTCCAAAAGGGGATAATGATCAGGAGGAGCAGAAAGGTCTGGTTCCGGCTTTTTGCCATGAAGTAGCCGCAGGGCAGGGCGATAAAAATCGTGATGATCGTGGCGGCAATGGAGGTAATGATGGTTCTTGCCGTAACGATGAGGAAACTGGGGTTGGAAAGATTCCGGTAGGCATCCAGGGAGAAGACCGGCTCCACCCCGCCGTAGAGCCCCTTTTTAAGGAAGCTGTACACCACGATGATCACAAGCGGGGCAAGAAAAAAGATGGTAAACCAAACCGCCATACCCGACGAGTAGAGAAGTCCAAAATTTTTGTCGAAATTCCGCTCAGGTCTCTGCCTGGGGGACGCCGGCCCGTTCACACCTTTGCCTCGGGATCCCTGATCCCCACAATATAGCCGTCGTTGGCACTCCAGGAGATATAGACCCGGTCTTTCCATACGATATCGGGGCCTTCGTCGGAGTATTTTGCATGCTGTTTGATCACCCTGATGAGAACCTTGTCCATCACCTTGACATAGAATTTGGTCTGGAAACCTGAATAGATGGGTTCATCTACTCCGCCCTGAAAAAGGTTGATGTCCTCCCGTTTGGTGGCGGGTTTTTCCTTGGTGATGACTATCTTTTCCGGCCGGATGGTAAAACTTACCTTCTGACCCGGCCTAATCTCGTCTACCGTAGTTACCTTGATGCGCCCCAGCTCCGGAATGTCCATCTCCACCATGAATTCCGTCTCCGGTTTGTCGAGCCTGGTAACCGAGACCGCCACGGCGTCGAAAAGGTTGGTTTCTCCGATGAAGCGGGCCACAAAATCCGTGGCGGGACTTTCGTAGATGTCGTGGGGAGTACCAACCTGGAGCACGTTCCCCTGGTTCATGACGGCAATGCGGTCGGATACCGAGAGGGCTTCCTGCTGGTCGTGGGTAACATAGATGAAAGTGATGCCGATTTTATCGTGGATCTGATCCAGTTCGATGAGCATGTGCTGCCTGAGTTTGGCATCCAGGGCGGAAAGCGGTTCATCCAGGAGCAGTACCCTCGGTTCGTTGATGAGGGCTCTGGCAATGGCGACCCTCTGTTTCTGACCTCCGGAGAGCATGTTGGTCTTCTTGTGGGCATGGCCTTCCAACTGCACGAGGCGGAGATATTCGTTCACCCTGCCCTTGATCTGCGCCTTGGGGAAATGCCTGATTCGCAGGGAGAAGGCTACATTTTCAAAGACAGTCAAATGCGGAAAGAGGGCATAATTCTGAAAAACCGTGTTCACCTGCCTCCGGTTAGGCGGCAGCGGCAGAACATCGGAACCGTCTATGGTAACAAGGCCGCAATCGGGACTTTCAAAACCCGCGATGATCCTGAGAAGGGTCGTCTTGCCACAACCCGAAGGCCCCAGGAGACTGAAAAATTCACCGCCCCCTATTTCGAGGCCTACCTCGTTCAAAGCCCTAAAATCACCAAAGGATTTGGAAAGCTCCTTGATGATTACGTCACTCCCTTTCAATGGCTTTCTTCCAGCCTCCTTCCTTCCGGACTTACACCCCTATATAGAGTCTATCCATAAAGCCGGTTACTTTACAGACAAACTCTATATAAGCGGATTCAGGGGCGGTCATCAACCGCTAAAAAGTACTGTGGGACTTTTGTGGCATTATGTCAATAAGCCGGAATTGCTGTGCTTCACCTGAGCTTGTTCCAAAACCCGGGCAAGTTTTGGACAAGCTCTTGTAAAACTTTACTACGAAAAGAGAACAAGGTATATTTGACGGATGAAGAAGAAAGATCTGGTATACCGCTGCGGCAACTGCGGACATGAGGAGCCCAAATGGCTGGGACGCTGTCCTGAATGCGGCGAGTGGAACACCCTTGCCGAAACAGCGCTTAACCAGGGCCGTTCTCCTTCCTTCTCCGGGAAGGACAGCATGCCGCAGTCCTTTCCCCTTGCATCGATCGATCCCCAGGAGAGCGGCCGCATCGGAAGCGGTATACCGGAATTTGACCGGGTACTGGGCGGCGGTATCATGAAGCGTTCCGCTGTGCTTGTGGGAGGGGAACCCGGAATCGGGAAATCTACACTGCTCCTCCAGGTTGCTTCTTTGGCGGATACAAAGGGCCGGGTGCTCTACATCTCAGGCGAGGAAAGCGCAGGGCAGATCAGGATGCGTTCAGACCGCCTGGGACTCTTCGGAACGTCTCCAAAAAGTTCCGGGCAGATTGAAATCTTCTGTTCAGGGAAGCTTGAAGACATCAACATTGTCCTTGAATCGGTAAGGCCCGTCATTATCATCGTAGATTCCGTACAGACCCTCTACTCTACCGAAGCCGGTACGGGGAGGGGCACCGTAAACCAGATGAAATTCTGCTCGTATGAGCTTATCTCCTGGGTAAAAGAGCATGACAGCGCCCTCTTTCTCGTTGCCCATGTGACCAAGGACGGCCTCATTTCGGGCCCCAAATCTCTGGAACATATGGTGGATACGGTGCTCTACTTTGAACAGAACGATACGGAATGCCGTTTCCTCAGGGCGGCAAAAAACCGTTTCGGTTCCGTGGACGAGATCGGTATCTTTACCATGACCGAAAAGGGTCTCAGTACGGTGGAGGACACAAGCCTTCTCTTCCTCGTTCGCCGGGAGGGAGAACTGCCGCCGGGGGTTGCAACTGCGGCCGTGCTTGAGGGCAGCCGTTCCTTTCTGGTGGAGATCCAGGCCCTGACGGTTCCCGCCAAGGGCGGCTTAACCCGCGTATATTCGGACAGGATAGACTCGGCACGGGTGTCACGGGTTGCCGCGGCCCTGGAAAAACACCTTTCCCTCCGCCTCTCGGATCAGGATATCTATGTAAACGTGGCCGGGGGCATCAGAATTGCCGATGTGGGAGCCGAACTCGCCCTGGCCTTCGCCCTCTATTCGGCCCGGACGGGCCTTTCCTTGCCTTCCGGCGCCGCCATAGCGGGGGAACTTTCCCTTACCGGGGAAATTCGGCCTGTCCGCCGCCCGGCAGGAAGAATCAGACAGGCGCGGGGCATGGGTTTTAACAGTTTTCTGGGCCCCAGGGCGGACGATTCCGGCAGACAGCAGAAAGAGGAAGACGGCCCCGACATTCCCTCCGCCCGGATCCTCAGGGCGGGAAACATAAAGGAAGCCGTCAAACTGCTTTTCGGCCCTTTCCCTCCCAAACAAGCCTGACAGGATTATCGAGGCGTTTTGCAGGAATGGGGACTTTTT
>JAIRXN010000094.1 GCA_031268245.1 Treponema sp.
AAAAGAATCGGAAGCATCCCTGGGAGTATGACCGGGAACTGTATAAAAGGCGGAATGAGGTAGAACGGATGTTCCGGCGGTTAAAAGAGTTCAGGCGGATAGGAACCCGGTATGACAAGCTGGACCTGATGTTTTCTGTGTATATCTATCTTGCCTTGTGTATTATCACCGTTCATTCATTGACTTTACATAGTGTGAACACGCCCTAGTGTTCTGTCCTAAACAAAAGAATTAATGAAGTCAAACCACAGATACTTTATGATATTTTGTAAAAGGGGTAACTTATATCCGACGGGATATAGGGAGGTCAGCCCCTTTCGGGGCTAATCAGAAAGGCGCCGATTGTTTCGTGCGGTGAGGGAACGGTCAGGGGTAATTCCTTGGCAGACCTCGTCACGAATAATAATCACAACGGCGGCCGAAGAAAATAATGAGGAGCCTCCCCCGCGCAAACGGGCTCTTTTTCGGCGCCGCTACCTCGGATAGGATCTCGGTTTACCCCGAGCAGAGACCCCTATTCCATCCGATACGGGGAATAGTGCTTGAGGGAGTATGGGCGCTGGTGAAGAGCGGGAAGGGGCCGTTATGTGAGAAATATGAGGCGCTGTCGGGAAGAATGAACAAGAGGAAGAGCGCGGTGGCGATAGCGCGGAAGATGGTGAGCCTGGCATGGCTGTTGATGAAGAGGAGGGAATATTACCGGGGGATGAATAGCGAAGCTTTAGGAAAGAAGCTGCGCTATTACAAAATAGAAAAACTGGTGGAAGAGGCGGTTTCTGCTTGACAAAATAACATAGGACCACACAGACCACACGGACTTTTGGGTCAAAATTCAGGCTTTTGTCCGTGTTGTCCAAGTTCTGCGAAGCAGAACAGCTGTCCGTGGTTATCTTTTTTCAAAGTAAACGCATATGCTGAAGCTCTTCCGCCGGGAGGCGGGTTCTTGGGTATTAGACCCCGCTGCGAATAAAAAGTCATGGGTCCACACGTTTTCTGTCGCGGGGGAAGAGGGAAGCTTCCTTCACATTTGCGAGGCCGAGGATCTTCTGGGTAAGCCTTTCGCAGCCGACGGCGAAACCGCCGTGAGGGGGGCAGCCGTACTTCAAAAGGTTCAGGTAGCCTTCAAAATGTTCGGCTTTGAGGCCGAATTTGGGAAGCGCCTCGAGGAAGGCATCGTAGTCATGCTGGCGGCGTCCGCCCGTGGTAATCTCAAGGCCCCGGAAAAGAGCGTCAAAACTCATGGTGGAAGTCGCCTGCCCGTCTCCCAGATCCTTGGGATAAGTGTAGAAAGGCCGGTAGCGCCGGGGGAATTCGTTGACAAAAACCAGGGCCGAACCGTGTTCCCGCAGCGACCAGTCGCAGATCAGTCTTTCGGCCTCGGGGTTGATGTCGAAAAGCCGCGCCCCTGCGGAAGGCCGCTTGCCCTTTGCGTTTTCCTCATTGGCAATTTTAAGAGCCTCTTCATAGGGAACGACAGGAGAAGCGCCAGCCGAGGCCGCGTTAGGAACCGCGGCTTCCCAGACTTCCAAATCCGTAGCGTTTTTGCGCGCTACTTCTTCAAAGATATGGGCAAGCAGGCCCTTTTCAAGTTCGATCAGATCAAGTTCGGAATCAATAAAACCCATCTCCACATCCAGGGAGACATACTCGTTGAGATGCCGTGGCGTGTCGTGTTTTTCGGCCCGATAAGCGGGGGCAACTTCAAAGACACGTTCAAGTCCCGATGCTACCATGACTTCCTTGTAGAACTGGGGACTCTGAGCCAGAAATACCTTCCGGTCAAAGTATTCAACCTCAAAAAGATTGGTGCCTCCCTCGGTACCGCTTCCCACAAGCTTGCTTGTCTTTATTTCGGTAAAACCCTGACTGCGCAGGTATGCGGAAAAGGCTTCAATAATCGTAGCCTGTATTCTGAATATGGAACGTATCTTGGGATTGCGGAGGGAGAGAGTACGGTTATCGAGAATCGCCTCAATGCCGATTTTAGAGGGATCCCCGTTCACCTGGAAGGGAAGTTCCGGAGCGGCCCGGCTTATCACTTCAAGACCGCCTGAGGCAATGCGTAGTTCCGCGCCGCCGGGCGCTTTCTCGTTGAGGGCCGCCTCACCCCGGACACGGATCACCGACTCCAATGTCAGCGGAAGGCCGGAAGAATCCACGGGCTTTTCATCAAACACCAACTGTACAAGGCCGGAACGATCCCGGAGGATCACAAAACTGACGCCTCCCATGTCCCGGATACGGTGTACCCACCCGGCAAGTTCGATCTCTGTTTGCAGCTTCTCTCTGGCAGCCGCCGCTGTATCCGCAGCAAGCAGACGCATATTTCCTCCTTCATGTAAAGACTAAATTTTCTTTACTTCTTTGACCTTGCGGTTTTTATTAAGATGCCAGTTTCCTGCTCAGTTGTTCTCCGGCAATCACCGGATCCGCCCGGCCGCCCGTGGCCGCAATTACCTTGCCTACAAGGTAGGCGCAGAGGGTTTGTCTTCTCTTCACTATTCCCCTGTTTTCTTCCGCGACCGCAAGCTCCCGCAGTTCCGCCACGGTTTTACTCTCCGCGGCAAACACCGTGTCAAGCGCTTCGGCAATCTTTGCGGGATCGGAAAGCCGTTCCCAGCCCCGTTCCCGGATGATGTCTTCAGGCTCGCGGTTTTCCGCTATCACCGCCTCAAGCGTCTGTTTGGCATTCTTGCCGGAAATGCTGCCGGAAGCCGTGAGAGATACGAGGGTCGCAAGACGGCGGGGATTGAGGGCAAAGTCATCTAAACCAATGCCTTCCCGTACAAGAATATGTTTTATATCCTGAAGGAGCCAGTTGGCAATCTTCTGGGCCGCATTCTTTCTGCCGGATCCCTGCTTTTCCGCTTCGGCAACCGCTGTCTCAAAGTAATCCGCCTGTGATTTTTCCTCACAGATAAGGCCGGCCTGTTCCGGGGAAATACCGTATACGGTTTCCAGCCGCTTCTGCCGGGCCAGAGGCAATTCGACAAGAGAATCCCCGACAGATTTAAGGAAGGCCGCATCCGGGGTAAAGACCGGAAGATCCGGTTCGGGGAAGTAACGGTAATCCTGTGCGTTTTCTTTTGTACGCATGGGTGCGGTCTCGTCCCGGTTTTCATTCCAGAGCCGCGTCTCCTGAATGACTTCCCTGCCTGTATCCAGCATCACTCCCTGCCGGGCAATCTCATAGTTCAGCGACAGCTTTACAAAACGGCTTGAGTTGAGGTTCTTTATTTCCACCTTCTTCCCCAGGCCCTTCCCTTCAAAGTTGATCGACACGTTGGCGTCCGCCCGGAGGGAGCCTTCTTCCATGTTACCGTCGCAGACTCCAAGATAGCGGACTGTACGGCGGAGCTGCTGAATGAAGAGTTCGGCCTCTTCCCCGGTTTCCATATCGGGCTCGGTGACGATTTCCAGAAGAGAGACCCCCGCACGGTTATAGTCCAAAAGAGAAACAGTACCTGTATGGATCATCTTCCCTGCATCTTCTTCAAGATGACATTCCTTGATCCTCACCTTTTTTTTGATGGAGATTTCCTCACCGCCGCTGTTTTTTATCTTCCCTTCAAGCTCTACCCAGCCCTCCTGACCCAGGGGACTGGCAAACTGACTAATCTGATAGTTTTTGGGCATGTCGGGGTAGAAATACTGTTTGCGCTCAAACCATGTCTTTTCCGGGATGCGGCAGTTCAGTGCCCTGGCTACCATGCAGCCCATGCGCATCGCTTCAATGTTCAGACTGGGGAGTACTCCCGGATAACCCATGCAGACAGGACATACGTTGGTGTTGGGCTCATCCCCAAAGGCGGAACGGCAGCCGCAGAAAACCTTGGTTTTGGTTAACAGGTGAATATGGACTTCAAGGCCGATGAAACTCTGGTACACACAGACTCCTTTAAAAAAATCCATCTATAAAGTAAGGCCGTTCCGGAACTTCAGCTTTTGGAACAAGCTCAAGTGAGCGGCTTTATGGGCTTCACTAATTCCAGAAAGCCTTAAAACCCGGAGGGTGGCCGATGGGGAATTTTCCGGTGTAGGCTTCCGCAATATCGAGAAGCGTTCCTTCGGCAAAAGCCCTGCCCAAAAGCTGCACACCCACAGGAAGGCCCCCCTCAAGCGAGGCGGGGAAACTCAATGCCGGAAGCCCGGCCAGGTTGGCGCAGCAGGTATAGAGGTCGGCGGCCTTCTGGGCAAAAGGCGAAAGCGAAGAAGGCCCCCGGTCAAAGGCCCTCGTGGGAAACACGGGCATGAGAATCGCATCAAAGTGCGGCGCCGGCCCGGTATAGGCGGACGATCCGACAAGAGACTCAAAATCCCTGCGGATGGCGGAACGGATACGCTGGGAGCGGAGATAGTACCTGTCCTGAAAGCCGGAACGCAGTACAAAGGTTCCCAGGAGGATGCGGAGTTTAACCTCGTCCCCAAAACCCGCTTCCCTGGCCTTATCAATAAGATCATCGGGGTTCTCCGCATAACCGGGACGGTTCCCGTAACGGATTGAATCGAAACGGGCCAGGTTGGCGCTGGCCTCGGCAGTGGCAATCGTATAGTACGCGGGTACTCCGTATTTGAGGCTGGGAACATCCACATCCTCAAGACGGCAGCCGAGACTCTTGAGTCCTTCCTTTGCCGAATCGAAACCCCTGCGGACTTCCGCCTCCAGTTCCGCCGCCTGGGCCGCAATTTCCAGTCCCGGGCCTTCTTCTCCCGTACCGTGAACCGTTGCAGAGACCGCCCTGGCAATGGCCTCGGGGGAAAGTACGCCGATGATCTTCCCCTTCACCGTTTCAGCATTTCCTTCAAGCGCGGGAGATGCCGCCGGGGCGTCTGAACTGGTCTGATCCATAGGGTCTGCCCCCCGGATTGTTTTGAATACCGCGCGGCAGCATTTCACCGTATCCGCGAGGATGCCGATACATTCAAGACTCGATGCATACGCGACAAGACCGTAGCGGGAAACGGCCCCATAACCGGGCTTGAGGCCGATACAGCCGCAGAACGCGGCGGGCTGGCGGACAGAACCGCCCGTATCGGAACCCAGGGCAAAGGGCACGAGTCCTGCCGCCACCGCTGCCGCGGAACCGCCTGAGGAACCGCCGGGCACACGGCTTGTGTCCCAGGGATTATTGGTTTTCTTTATTCCCGAATTGTCCGTGGAAGATCCCATGCCGAATTCGTCAAGATTGGTTTTACCCAGTACCGCAGCCCCTGCCTCTTCAAGTTTCTTCACGACAGTGGCGGTATAGGGGGAACGGAGTTTTTGGAGAAGTTTTGAACCGCAGCTTACGGAAAAACCTTTTACGGCGATGTTGTCTTTCACCGCACAGGGTTTCCCGCTCAGTTCACTGTCGCCTTTCCCCGAAGAATTCCCGGCCTTGTCCGGCGCCCATTCAATAAAGGCGTCTATCTTCGATTCCCATTCATTAAAATATGCTTCAAAGCCGGAAGGCAGTTTATAGGACATGCTTACCTCTACAGAACGTTGGGAATCACCACAAAACGACCGTCCCGGATGCCGGCATTGTCCAGCATGGTTTCGGCTAAACCGTCAGTATCAATACAGCCGGCATTCTCAAGACCCTGATCGGGGCGAAAACAAGCCGATGTAACCTGGGCCTTCCCCGCAATGTTATCTTCCCTGCCTGCACCCTGAAGAGCCGGATCATGGTCAGCGGCCTGCATCGCGGCAAAATAGCCGAGCATCTGCTCAAAGGCGGGAAAAGCGGCTGCCAGTTCCCCATCATTCAAGTTGAGATGGGCCAGGGCTGCAGTTACCTTTAGGTCTTCAATAGTCATGTATCCCTCCGGGTACGAGGCTTAAGGAGTATATTAACGCCGCCTGCCGCGACTCTACCATGGGCTGATCTTGTCATAGCGGAGCCTTCATGTCAACGGCAAAAGCCTTATAAGCATCATGTAGACCGCTGTGGCGCCGAAGATACTGAGCAGAGGATTCCGCTTCCAGAGATGGAGGACCGCGCTGAGGGCCGCCGCGACAAACACAGGGATCGCCAGCTTTATGTCTTCCTTTACCGGACCCGCAAGGCTGTTGAAGGCGAGAACGGTCATTGCCGCAGGGGGCACAACCTTCTCCACGAAACCGAGAAAGGCCTCCCGCGCCTTGCCGCCGCCGTTTCCGCGGAAAAAGAGAAAGGGTAGTGCACGGCAAAAGAAGATTGCCAGGCCCATGAGGGCACTGTAGAGTACCGCCTGAGAAGT
>JAIRXN010000131.1 GCA_031268245.1 Treponema sp.
CCGTTATTGCACATTTTGACGGGGCAGACCATGATACAGCGATGACAGTTAGCGCACTTGTCTTCCAATACATGTATAACCGGACGCAGACCCTTTGTTTCCATCTTGATTCCTCCTTAAAAATGTTCCTTCGATATTCCGGTTCATCTACGATATTTTAGAGCAGTTTCTGCCTTGTTTCAACAGGAAAGCAAGCCGGGTTAATTTTTTTATCATCGTCACCGGGTTCATCATGAGGCCGATATGCGGGGAGTAAGTTCGGTTATACCATTTTACCGCCAGTAGTCTCTGGAAAAAAACACTATGGCAGTCCACAATTCAAGCCGGCCGGCGATCATGATAAACGACAGAACCCATTTTACATAACCGGGAAGGGCGGCGACAATGGCGGTTTGTTCCAAAAGCCCCGGATCGAGGCCGATGTTTCCCAGGCTGATAAGGGCGATACTGAATGAGACTGCGTGGTTAAGACCGGAACTTGCCACGACAAGGGTGGATACGGCAAGAAGGACAAAATAAAGGAAGATAAAGCCGGCGACCCCGTAGACAACGTCTTTTCTGCCGACCTTGTTGTTAAGACGGACCGAAAAAACTCCCCTGGGATAGAGTATCTTTTTTAGCTCGTTCCCCGACTGCTTAAAAAGAACCACGTGGCGGATCACCTTGATCCCGCCCGCCGTGGAGCCGGAACATCCGCCTATAAACATCAGGATAAAAAGCACTACCAACGCTGCGGGTGTCAGTAAACTCTGGCCTGTTGTAGCTAAACCTGTCGTCGTAATGATGCTGACGGTGTAAAAGAAAGCCATTCGAATGCCTGTCCCGGCGCCTCCTTCGGGCGCGTCCGGATAGTCCGGCAGCGCGGGCTTCCAATCCGGGCGCATAACGGAAACGGCGCAGATTACCGTGGCGGCACATACAATAAGAAGGTACGCCTTGGCTTCGCTGTTGTTCCACACTTCTTTCCATTTGCGCTGCATCAGGCGGAACAGCAGGCTAAAGTTAAAGCCCGCCAGAAGCATAAAAACCGCAGCTATCCAGTCGATGACCGGCGAATGCCAGTAGGCAAGGCCGTTATTGCGGGAACTGAAGCCTCCCGTCGCCATCGTAGAAAAGGCGTGAACGACGGCGTCAAACCATCCCATGCCCGCGAAGACCAGGAAGACGGTCTCCAGCGCGGTAAGGCCGATGTAGATAAGCCAGAGGATTTTGGCTGTTTCGGTTATTTTCGGGGTGATACGATCCTTATCCGGCCCCGGGGCTTCCGCTTTGAGCATCTGGAAACCGCCCGCGCCGAGAAACGGGAAAAGGGCGACGGTGAGAACCACCATGCCCATGCCTCCGAGCCAGTGGGTTTCGGCGCGCCAGAAAAGCAGGGAGTACGGCATCGCTTCCACGTCCTGTATGATGGACGTTCCTGTGGTAGTAAAGCCGGAAACACTTTCAAAAACGGCGTCGGTAAAATGAGGAATACGGCCCGAAACAAAATAAGGCAGGGCGCCGAGCAGGCAGGCCGCGGCCCAGGCAAGAAACACCAGCATAAAGCCGTCGGAAGCGGTAAAACGCAGGGGCAGTTTCCGGGTTGCGGCCAGCACGGGAACGGACAGGGCGGCGGCAAGAATTATTGTAAACGCAAAGCTCTCTGTCATGTCCCTTTCAGAAAAAAAAGCGGCGGCCGTGAGGGGAAAGATCATCGCGAGCGCGTAGAGCAAAACAAGCAGGAAGAGGAGCCGTATAATAACGGCCTTTCTGCCGAAAAAAGGCTTTTTTGGAACGGTCCAGATTATCTTTTTCGATAAAATTCCCGGCGTTTCGCATTTTCCGCGCCGATTCACCCGCTGCGGGTTCACTGTTTTTCCCCGAAAATTTTTGTAATTTCCGTTTCCATTCCATTCGGGGCGATGAGCAGGATACGGTGGCCCGCGGTGTAGACATAGTCTCCGTGGGGAATAAAATCATCTTCCGGTACGGGACCCGCGGTTTCGGCGTGTTCCCCGGAGTAGTCCGCGGCCCGTTTTGTCGGATCAACCAGCATCACCAGAGATCCTTCGGGAAGCTGAAATTCTTTAAGGGCTTTCCCTTCGGCCGGGGAATTCGGAGATATGACGATTTCAAGGATCCTTACGCTGCCGTCTCCGATACGATGAAGGCCCCTCATGCCGTCTCCGAAGAGCTTTGAAAGTATCGAATCCACGACAACGGATTTCATCGGGATAACCACGTCAACGCCAAGCTGTCTGGCGATTGCCGCATAACCCGATCCGGTAACCATGGTGATTGCCCGCTGTACTCCGCGTGATTTGAGGTACACGGCGGTGATGATGTTGAGTTCCTGATGTTCCGTAGCGGTCACGACAAGATCAAGGTCGTCGATTCTTTCTTCGGCGATAAAACTTTCGTCGGAAATATCTTCGTTGAGGATCAGCGCTTCGGGAAAACGGGCGGCAAGATCCTTGCAGATTCCGTAATCCTGCTCAATGATGATCAGATTTTTTAAACTTTTGGGCACGAGGGTTTTCAGGATCGAGAAAAAATTTTTGCCGTTTTTCTTCGGCCCGGCTTCGCCCGTTTCACCACGGAGAAGTCCCGCGGCGATAAGCGAACCGAGTCTTCCTCCGCCTACGATGCCGATCTTTCTGATCTGCTTTTCGGCCCCGCCCGCCAGACGGAATCCTTCGTCAAGCACGTCCTCCTTTGCAAGAAGATGGATACGGTCCCCGGCGGCAAGTTTTGTCGTTCCTTCCGGGAGTATGCATTTTCCCCGGCGCTCCAGAAGGGTTACGAGACTTTCCCCTTCAAGCACCGTCCGGAATTCGGTAAGGGCAATGCCGTCAAACGGGGATTCCGCACCGATGTCGATGGAACCCAGTTCATAGTCCGTTCCCGTGAAGGAAAGGATGTCGCCGACGGCGCCGTGCCCGATGGCATCGAGGGCGGAACGGGCGGCTTCTACATCGGGATGAATGAAAAAGTCTATGCCTAAGGCGCTGTGTTTTTCGCCGATGTTCTGAAAGTTCCTGCGTACGTACTCGTCGTTTCTGACGCTGGCAATCTTGAGCAGTCCTGTATAAGATGCCGCCAGGCCGCAGATGATCATGTTGACTTCGTCCGACTCGGTAACGCAGACCAGGGCGCCGGCTTTGGCTATGCCCGCCTCTTCCAGGGTAGAAACGCTGTTGCCTTCATCGTGGAGGACCATACAGTCAAGCCGGTTTGATACATGCCTGGCCCGTTCCTCGTTGGATTCTATGATCGAAACGTCGTGTTTTTCTTCGATAAGATGCCGCGCCAGTTGGAAACCCACATGCCCGGCCCCGACGATAATGATGTGCATGATACATACATAATATAGTACGGTGCGGAGCTTTATTCCACACCGGCGTAAAAGGCGGGCGGCTTTTCAGGGAACATAGGAGTATGCCGGCGCCGCCAAAGCAGCCATTTCTTCAAGGTCTTCACCTTTTCCCGGTATAAGAGTATCTTAAAAGTATGTTGGAAAAAATCATCAAGGCCTTTTTCGGTTCCCAGCACGAGAGGGATCTTAAGGCCCTGCAGCCCATATTGCTCATGGTAAATGAAAAAGAAGCCTGGGCTTCCGCCCTTTCCGCGGAAGAATTTCCGGTCATGACGGTCCGGTTCAGAGAACGCTACGCGGGCGGCGAAAGCCTGGACAGTCTGCTTCCGGAAGCATTTGCCCTCTGCCGGGAGGCGGCCCGCAGGACTCTGGGAGAACGGCCCTATGATGTGCAGGTTCTCGGTTCCATCGTGCTCCACCAGGGGAAGATTGCGGAACTGAAAACAGGTGAAGGCAAGACACTGATGAGTGTGGCGCCCGCGTACCTCAACTCCATTCCCGGCAAGGGAATCCACATGGTCACGGTGAACGACTACCTGGCCGAGCGCGATGCCAACTGGATGCGCCCCATATTCAGCTACCTGGGGGTAAGTGTCGGTACCATACTTTCCAACATGGACAATGAGCGGAGGAAGGAAAACTACAACTGCGACATTACCTACGGTACCAATAATGAATTCGGCTTTGATTACCTTCGGGATAACATGCTCTGGGAACTGGGAAAAAGGGTTCAGCGGGAGCATCATTACTGTATTGTTGACGAGATTGACTCCATCCTCATTGACGAAGCCCGGACTCCCCTGATCATCTCGGGAGCGGCGGAAGACGATACCTTCAAATTTGCCGAGGTAAACCGGCTTCTGGGTTCTCTGGAAGAGGTGCAGAAAAAGGAAGACGGGGAATATCCCGATGAGACCCAGGGTGAAGAGGTAATCGGCGATTACAAGCTCAACGAAAAGAACAAGAATATCAGTTTTACCAACGCGGGGCTTACCACGATTGAAAAACTCCTCCAGAAGAGGAATCTTATCAAGGGCGCCATCGTAGATGAAGAAAATTTTGAATACATTCACTACTTTACCCAGGCTCTGCGGGCCCACAAGCTCTTCCGCATTGATGTTGACTATGTGGTGCAGGACGGGCTGGTGCAGATAGTCGACGAGTTTACCGGACGCATTCTCCACGGACGCCGCTATTCCGACGGGCTCCATCAGGCCATCGAGGCAAAGGAACATATAAAAATTGCCCAGCGCAACCGGACTCTGGCTACAATTACCTTCCAGAATTACTTTAGGATGTATAAAAAAATATCCGGCATGACAGGAACCGCGGACACGGAAGCGGTGGAGTTCAGTAAAATATACAATCTCGATGTAGTGGTTGTGCCTACAAACCTCCCCGTTGCCCGCAATGACGAAGACGATGTGGTTTACCTTAACGAAGAGGACAAGTTCAAAGCCCTCTCCGACGAGATTGCCGAAGCCTACGGTAAGGGTCAGCCGATGCTGGTTGGGACTGTCTCCATCGAAAAGTCGGAAAAACTTTCTTCTCTGCTTACCCGGCGGGGGGTAAAGCATGAGGTGCTCAACGCCAAGAACCATGCCCGGGAAGCGCTGATCATAGCCGAGGCGGGCTCCAAAAAGGCGGTTACCATCGCCACCAACATGGCGGGCCGCGGTACCGACATTAAACTGGGCGGCAATCCCGAGTCCCGTGCCAGGCGGCGTGCAGGTACAGGGGCAAGTCCCGAAGAATACAACGTGATATTTCAGGAAGAACATTCCAAATGGCTAAAGGATTACGAAGAGGTTAAATCTCTGGGCGGGCTCTATGTTATAGGTACGGAACGGCACGAAAGCCGGCGTATCGACAACCAACTCCGGGGCCGTTCAGGCCGGCAGGGAGATCCGGGACGATCCAAATTCTTCATCAGCATGGACGATGATCTGATGCGTCTCTTTGGCGGAGAGAACATAAAAAATATCATGGGAAAAATCGGCATGGAGGAAGGGGAACCGATCTACCATCCCTGGCTCAACCGGAGCATTGAGCGGGCCCAGAAGAAGGTTGAAGAGCGGAACTTTGAGATCCGCAAGCATCTTCTTGAGTATGACGATGTACTGAACCAGCAGCGAAAATTCATCTATGAACAGAGGGATGCAATACTTCTGGATAATGAATTAAAGAACCGGGTAAACGAGGCAAGCGCCGACATGGCTGCCGATCTCATCGACGCATACCGGAGCGGCCAGCGGCGGGACACGGGGGCGGCATACCGGGAATTGCTTGCCGCACTCAAGGAAAAATTCGGCCTTGTTCTGAAAAGCGAAACCGGGCAGACTCCCAATCCTGAATCGCTTGAGAAAACCATTCTTGAGGCTCTGGAAAGGGACATTGATGAAAAGGAAACCATTCTGCCCCCCGGCTACCTTAACCTCATTATCAGGCGGCAGTATCTGGTAGCCATTGACCGCAAATGGCTGGATCATCTGGAAAACATGGAAGCGCTGCGGGAGGCAGTGTACCTGCGAAGTTATGCCCAGAAGAACCCGCTTACCGAATACAAGGTTGAAGGGTTTCAGATCTTCGATTCGATGATAGGGGACATACGGCAGGAGATTGCAGGAAAGATGCATCTGATGCGGATTCAGATTTCCGGAAGCCGTGAGCCCTCCTCCGCTCCGGCGCAGTCTTCAGAACCGAATGTCTATGCAAGCCACGGTTCCATGACGGCCTTTGGGGCTGCATCCGAAGCCGCGCAGACCAGGAACGGCCCTGCCGCTTCCCGTCCGGAAAACGCCACGGTGGTGAGAAGCTACCCCAAGGTCGGCCGCAACGACCCCTGTCCCTGCGGTTCAGGCAAGAAGTACAAGCATTGTCATGGAAGATAATTTGTCTGTCCATAAAGCCGGTTACTGTACGGATAGAACTAGGGAAGCGCTGATTTATGCAACCGAGCATAAATCAGCGCTACTTTAACGTGATGTCAATCACCAATTTTCCTGATGAAGGCGTCTTTGTAGCCTGAGCCCTTGAAGCGCTGCAAGGCGGCGCCGCTTTCTCCCAGATTGAGGGGCCCTACGAGTATACGGTAGAGAGGTTTTTCGCCGTTCCCGCCGCTTTGAACCGCCAGAGGATAGGTTCTGTCTATGGCGGCAATTGCCGATTCCACGGACTCAGGCCGGGAAAAGGCTCCCAACTGGAGGTAGTATTTACCTTTCTCAAGCGAGGCGACAAGAGGCACGGAAAAACTGTGCAGGGCTTCGGGAGAATTAAAAGATTCGGGAGCCGCCGCTGCCGCTTGGGAAGAGGAGGCAAGATCATCGCCGTCCATGGCCTCCGGCGCTTCCGCCTGATGCGGCTCTACCGAATCCACAAATAAGTATTCATCTATAAGGGCCTGCGGAGGGCTTTCTTCCCGG
>JAIRXN010000097.1 GCA_031268245.1 Treponema sp.
TCTTTTTTTGGTCTTGTTTGTGTTTGAGATCTTCCAGCGGCAGATCTTCAAGATACTTGTCAAGAAAGTTCTGCTCTGCCCCGGGGAAGGCGGTAAATTCCAGTGAAACGATACGGCCCGTGCGGACAAGCTTGCAGACCGGCGAGAGAATACGATCCCCTACCCGGAGGCTGCATCCGGGCAGCGAATCGTTAAGGAGTATGTCTTTCATCATGGAAGCGTGGGTGGGCGAGAACGAGAGCCCCATATTGGAAATGGTTTTTATTTCGCCTGAAATAATCGCACTGTCCCGGGGATTGGAGACCAGGAATCCGAAATTGTGCCAGCTTTCAATGTATATACGGGGAGACTTGCGTTTCTCTTCCACAGGAATATAACGGGAAAGTATGCTTTGCAGCCGGTTGATCTCCTGCGGATCATTCAGGGATTCGGAAACAATGCCCGAGACTCCCAGAAAGAAGGCCTTTGAGGTTTCTTCCAGGGGGAATTTTTCATGCTTGAGGATGATGATGGGGCAGGCGTCTTTGGATCTTTCGGCCCGCACAAACTGTACCAGTATCTTCCAGTGACGGGGGAAATCCCCCGCGCTCACGATGATTCCGGTGGGGTCTGCTTCATCAATATTATCCATGGCCTTGAGCACATGGCTGTAGCGGATCAATTCAAAACCCAGGGGCTTTACGTAGCGGGAAATAAGATCATAGGTCTCATCAGAACCGAGTACGAGCAATAGCTTCATTCAGTCCCCAGATTGGTCACCGTATAATCCGCCACCATCCAGATGTCGTTCTGCCGGCGGAGGGTATAAACATAACGCTTGAGTGCAGTATAGTTCCCTTCTCTAAATTTCTCCAGTACCGTGACCGTTCCCTCAAGTCCCGAATACAGTGTGCGCTCTATGGTGAATTCCGTGGGTATGCTGGAGATGTCCCCGTCGATCATGGCGCCCGAAAGCTGCTGCCGGTAGTTATCTGTCATCTTCTGCCTGTCCTCTTCTCCCGAGGCAAGCCAGCGCCGCCGGGAAACAGGATCCCTATTCAGCATGGATTCCAGATCCAGGTAGAGGAAGAATTTATCCCATTGGCTTTTCTGCCGGGCGCTGAGGATGTAACTAATCACCTCGTCAGGGGGAATCCGTTCCCGTCTCAGGGCCGCATTGGTTTCGGGATCCATGACCATGGGGTTCCCGTCGGGGCCGGGGAGGGCAGGGGGCCGGAGTCTAAGGCTCAGGCGGTTGGACTGGAGGGCCGGCGCTCCCCTTTCCGCGCTTCCGGCAGAGAGAGACGCATTGCGGTAGAGTTCCGGAAAAACCTGAGCCCTTACAATATAGGAACCGGGAGCGCTTAAATTTACATAACGGCGCAGATCTTCGATAAAAGAAAAAGACTCGCCGCTTTCCACACTAAGCTCCCGGAAGAAGATACTCCCGCTGCTGTTCCGGCGGCGCAGGAGTTCTTCCGCGGGTTCCACAAGCCGGTTATTCATCGAACGCACGTCAAAATCGACGGAGAAGGCCCGTTCATCGGCCAGTTTGAAGCGGTAGACTTCCGGGCTGTTGTTGCTGATCGTTATCTGGATCATGATGGGTTCCTGCTCCAGATAATAGATCTTCTGGTCAAAATAACGGATGGAGAATGATACTTCCCCTTCCGCGGCAAAGAGTCCCGCCGTTCCCGTCAAAAAAAGTATACTAACAAAAAAGAAATTTACCACGGGCCTCACAAACAGACACGAACTGAACAGAGTGCCCTTCATTTTTTTGCCCGCTTTCATACGTCATGCTCCTTGTTTCCACTTGAGTTTTCCCTAATCTCTATTATAATAATCGGCTGATCCCTATGAATACCTTATCCTTTCCTGCTGTTCTGACGGGAATCGCCGCTTCCCCGTCCGTTTCCGGTATCGTTTCCGCCTATAAAAAGGGGTCTTTCCCCCTGGAAATCGATAATACCGAAGGCTCTTCGGCGGCGCTTCTCATCGCCATCCTCTACAATACCGATCCCGGTCCCGTTCTGGTGGTAAGCCCTACGGACAGCGAGGCGGAAAGCCTTGCGGCAGACCTGGAAACCGCCGGAATTCCCTCGGTTATGTTTCCCTGGTGGGGGGCTATGCCCTACCGGGAGATTGCCCCGCTCTCGGCAGTCTTTGGCGAACGGGCAGGGGTGCTGGGCGCCCTGGTTTCCGGAGACGAAGGCGTTGTTATCGCCAGCGAGAGATCTTTTCTTACCCCCCTGCCGAGTCCTGAATACCTCAAAAGCCTTATCATCACGATCAGAACCGGGGACAGGATAAATACCACGGAACTTGCCGAAAGTCTGACGAAATACGGATACACGAGAGTCCCCAGGGTTCAGCTTCACGGGGAATTCGCCCTCCGCGGTGAAGTGCTGGATATATGTACCGGCGAAGGCAATGTGTACCGGATTCTCTTTGATTTTGACACCGTGGAATCGATTAAGCCCTTTGATCCTGCCGGGCAGAACACTACAGGCATTGCCGAAGAGTTCCGCATCTGGCCGCTCAAGGAAGTTCTCTGGACAGATGACCGCATTGATACTCTCGGCCGTAACCTTGCCCGCTATGAAGAATTTGCCGACGGGGGAAAGACGGTTCTCGAAGAACTTATCAGCCGCGGGACTGCCGGCGGGGAGGAGCTTTTCTTTCCCCTGGCCTTTGAAAAACCGGCAATCATCACGGATTATCTGAACTACGGGAGAGACAAACCCGCTACCGTCTTCTTTATGGACAGGGAGCGGCTGGAAAACGCCCAGGATCCCCTGGTGAGGGAATACAGGAGCCTGTACATGAAGGCCCGCCGGGAAAACCGGGAAGTTCCGGGCCCGGACCGGATTCTTGTGGAATTTGCCCCCCTGGCCCGGCGCTTTCCCCGGCGGGTTTCCTTTCTCAACCTTAAAAGCCCCGGCGAAGAGGGTGCCCTGAGGCTTTCCGCGGCCTGCGAACCGGGCCGGAGCTTCTTCGGCAATATGGATTACCTGAAAGAAGAATTCGGCGCCCTGCTTTCCCAGGGCTGGAACATCGTAGTGGCCGCGGAGTCGGAGGTACAGGCCCGGCGGATCAGTTCCATTCTTGAAGGCAGGGAATCTGTCATTGCCTCTCCTTTGAGCGCAGGTTTTTCCCTGCCCGGCATAAAAATGATGCTGGTTCAGGAGAACGAGATCTTCGGCCGCAGGAAACGCGCTCCCCGTTCCCTTAAGAATGTGAGGAGCGCCGCCATCGACACATTCGTGGATCTCAGCCCCGGCGATAACATCGTTCATGTCAATTACGGCATAGGACTCTTCAAGGGTATTGAGCGGATCACGGCCCTGGGGCATGAAAGAGATTATGTCAAGCTGGAATACCAGGATGAAGAAATAGTATTTGTACCGATTGAACAGGTAAATATGGTGCAGCGTTACATCGGGAACGAAGGCGCTCCGCCCCGGCTGGACAAACTGGGTTCCAAATCCTGGGAGAACCGGAAAAACCGGGTGCGTTCCTCGGTGGAAGACATTGCCCAGCGCCTCATCGATCTTTACTCGAAGCGGAAGCAGTCCCAGGGCTACGCCTTCCCCCGGGATACCGAGTGGCAGACCATGTTTGAGGCCAGCTTCCCCTTTGAAGAAACCGAAGATCAGCTCCGCTGTGTTGAGGAGATCAAGGCCGACATGGAAAGCCCTCACCCCATGGACAGGCTGGTCTGCGGGGACGTTGGTTACGGCAAAACCGAGGTGGCAGTCCGGGCCTGCTTCAAGGCGATCATGGGAGGCAGGCAGACGGCCTTTCTGGCGCCGACAACGATTCTGGCGGAGCAGCACTACGAAAACTTTCTGGAGCGTTTCTCCCGTTTCCCGGTACGGGTTGCCATGCTCTCCCGTTTTGTGGAACGGAAAAAGATCAAGAAAATTCTTGAAGATGTCGCCGGGGGAGAGATAGATCTCCTCGTGGGCACCCACAGGATCATCCAGAAGGACGTTGTCTTCAAGAATCTCGGCTTTATGGTGGTGGATGAAGAGCAGCGTTTCGGCGTCAAGGACAAGGAACGGCTCAAGGAACTCAAGACCAATGTAGACTGTCTTACCCTTTCCGCCACCCCAATCCCCAGAACCCTGCACATGAGCCTCCTCAAGATCCGGGACATGAGCCTCCTGGCTACTCCTCCGCAGAACCGCCACCCCATAGAGACGGTTATCGAAGAATGGAACGAGGAACGCATTGCGGAGGCAATCCGGGCCGAGACGGAACGGGGAGGGCAGGTATTCTTTCTCCATAACAGGATCGAAAGCCTCCGGGAAATCCGCATACGTCTCGAACATCTGCTCCCGGAGATGCTTATAGAAACCGCCCACGGTCAGATGGATGCCCAGGATCTGGAGGACGTGATGCACCGCTTCATCCATGGAGGTTTCCATGTGCTTGTATCAACCACGATCATCGAAAACGGCATCGACATTCCCAATGTCAACACGATCATTATCGACAGGGCCGATATGTACGGAGTTTCCCAGCTCTATCAACTCCGGGGCCGGGTAGGCCGCAGCGATCGCGTCGCATACGCGTATCTTTTCTATCCCAGGGACAAGGCCCTTACGGAAATAGCGATGAAGCGGCTCCAGGTAATTTCCGACTTTACGGAGCTCGGTTCAGGCTTCAAGATCGCCATGAAGGACATGGAGATCCGGGGGGCGGGAAACCTGCTGGGCAGGGAACAGTCCGGCGACATCTATTCGGTAGGCTTCGATCTCTACCTCCGCTTTCTCGACGAAGCGGTAAAACGGCTTGAGAACAGTGAGTATGCCGGAGAGATGGAAACCCTGCTGGAACTTGAATATACAGGCTTTATTCCCAACTCTTACATAGATTCCGCCCAGGAAAAGATGGAAGTCTACAAGAAGATCGCCGGCGTCCGGGACAAGGAAGAGCTGGAAAGAGTCTATGCGGAACTTCTTGACCGCTTCGGGCCTCCCCCCGATGAGGCCGCCTCCCTCCTCTCCCTCGCCGAGATTCGCATCATCTGCCGGGAACTCCAGGTGGCCTCGCTGAAAGAGCGGGGAGGCCAGGTGTGTATAGAATTCAACCGGGTTTCCAAAATAAACGTCGACAGGCTCATCCGCCTCATGCGGGAGTCCCGCGGCAAGGTCAAACTGGATCCCAAACAGCCCAACGTGGTGCTGTTCTCCCTCGGCAACATAGGACTCAAGGAGAAGAGCGAATTTATCCGGGAGCGCCTCGCCGCCCTGACAGGGCCTTAAAATTACATAAACCGGTCAAGTTCCCGGTCAAGAACGGCAAGGATATCCTGCTTTTTCTGCCTGAAAATACACATTTTCTCCTCAGGCAGGCGGTTTAGATCCTGAAACAGGACAAGAGGATCCACGCCAAGCGCCTCCGCAATACGCTGAATCGTCGAAAGTTTGGGTACATTCCGGTAAATTTCCATTAATCCGATGTAACTGGTTGCGGTATTGCATGACTCCGCAAGCTTTTCCTGGGAAATACCCTTTTCCTTGCGTATCCGCCTGATGTTATCGATAACCAGCCGTTCAAGATCCATAGATATATTATTATTGATATAATCTTGTTTTTCTTATTGATAATTTTGATATATCGTTGTATTGTATTTGATATATCCGGTGTAAGCCGGATTAGAAAAGCCAAA
>JAIRXN010000004.1 GCA_031268245.1 Treponema sp.
TTCAGCGAGGTGGTTATGGCGCTCCTGGCGGGGAATGCGGTGCTTCTCAAGACGGCTTCCGTTACCCAGGGGGTGGGACGGTGTCTTGCGGGGATTTTTGAGGCTGCCGGTCTTCCTCCTTTTGTGTTCAACTATCTGGAGTTACAGGGCAGCGAAGCGGGAAAGGCCTTTATCGGCAGTCCCGAAAGCCCCGGAGTGGATAAACTTTTTTTTACCGGCTCCACGGCGACAGGAAGGGAACTCATGGCCCTGGCTTCCCGGAGACTGCTCCCCCTGGTGCTGGAACTGGGCGGCGCCGATGCCGCCATAATCCGCGCCGATGCGGATCTTGACCGGGCTGCCGGAGGCATACTCTGGGCAGGTTTTTCCAATGCCGGCCAGTCCTGCGGAGGGGCCCAGCGCATACTGGTGCATCGTGCCGTATACGATGCCTTCCTGCGGAAAATATGCGCCCTGGTAGAATCACTGCGGCCTGGTGAAACTGAAGATTCCGATTTGGGGCCCATGACCACCGTAAAACAGAAAGAGGCAGCCGAAAAACAGATAGCCGCCTCTGTTGCCATGGGCGCCAGGATAGCTGCCAGGAGCCCTGTTCCGGCAGACGCGGAAAAATACAGCCCCGCAGTAATTCTGTCGGAAGCCGGTATGGACATGCCCGTCATGAATGAAGAGATATTCGGCCCTGTGATAGCCGTGATGTCTGTGGAGGACGATGAGGAAGCCCTGCGGATAGCCAATAGTTCCGCCTACGGCCTTTCCGCTTCGGTGTGGAGCAGGAACCGCCGTGAAGGACGCCGTATTGCGGAACGCATTAATGCCGGGGCAGTGATGGTAAACGATCACCTTATGTCCCACGGGCTTGCGGAAACGCCATGGGGCGGCTTTGGTTACTCGGGCCTTGGCCGAACCCACGGAGCGCCCGGTTTTGCCGAGATGCTCAAGGCGAAAGTCATCATTGACGACTATCTCCCCGGCGTAAAGAAGGATATCTTTTGGCACCCCTATTCCGTTTCGATGTACAGGGGATTTCGTTCCCTGACAGCCTTTGTCGCCGGGCCGGGTCTTGGCATACGCCTGAAAAATCTTCCGCCTCTGCTTAAAATATTTTTCCGGTATTGGGAGAAGTAAAAATACGACCCGGCATGCCTTGAGCAGTAAACCTTTCAATTTGAGTCCGCTGCGCGCCGGTAAGGCTCTGTTCCAGCGTGTCTGGATAAGCATTCAATATTTCGGGAGCAACGGACTTGCAAACCACGCTGCTGCGGGCGCGTATGGTTTTCTTCTTTCCCTCATGCCGGCCTTGCTCATCGTTGCTTTCCTTGTTTCGCTGATATATGCGTCCTCGCCTCATGATGTTGCCGAACTTATCCTGAAAATGGGATTTTTGGGCGATATCTTTGATGTAGGCAGTACGGTGGAGCGGTTTCTAAATGCTCTTCATCCGGGCTTTACGGGACTTACCTCTCTTGCCAGCATGCTGTTGTCGGCCATAGTATTTGCCTTTTCCATGCAGAGGGGGCTTAATTCCATTTTTCCAAACACAAAGCCCGCGAACCCCGTAAAAAACTGGCTTGTCCCGCTGGGCCTGGAGTTGGCAGTCATCCTGTTTGTATTCATCGTCGTTGTAAGCGCCCGTCTTTCGCTTATGCTGTTCGGTACGGATTTGAACGGCGGCATGTTGAAAATAGTGTATCTGCTTTTCCCCTTTGCGGGCTTGAGCCTGCTCAGCCTGGGGGCATACAGACTGGCGCCGGACAGGCATCCGGGCTGGAGATCATCTCTTTCCGGTACGGTACTGTGTATCTCCGTTTATGCCATTCTTTCGGCGTTTTTCAATGTGTTCATAAATCCTGCCCGTTATAATATTATGTACGGAACCCTGAGCCGCCTTATTCTTCTTTTGGCAAAAGTCTATTTTTTCTTTGTATTTTTCTTTATAGGCGCCCAATTCGCCTTTGTATGTGAATATTTTGATGCACTTATCTTTATCAAATTAAGGATGATTCGTTCCGCATCCGGAGTTTTTTTCATTGATAAATTTCTCTTTTCTCCCGCTGTAAACGAAAGACTCCAAAAATATGTGCGTATGTATAAGCGGGGAGAAACAATCTTCCTCCAGGGAGAAGACAGCCACGATATTTACTATATTCTTTCAGGTTCCGCAAGTATCTATATTAATAAAAAAAACGGCGAACAGAACCGCATAGCGCTAATTGAGGCTGACAATTTTTTTGGTGAAATGGGACATGTGCTTGCGGGCAGACGCTCGGCCACCGCAAAGGCGGAGTCCGTCCTGACGGCGCTGGTTCTGCCTCCTTCCCTGTTTGTGCAAATCCTGACTATTGACCGGAACGCAGACAACAAGGTAATTGAAACCTTGTCTGAACGGCTAAAACAGACGAATGAGCAGTTGGGGTGACTCTAAAATTTTTCCTGGCGCCGGCACGAAGGTTTTTGCCGCGACGGTTTTAAGATTTTATTAGTACTGCCCCGTGATATGTAAGTGTTCTTGTACCATAATAATAAGGAATATTATTTTCTTTGCATAGATCGCTTACAATTATACCAAGACCTTCAAGAGAATATGAAAGACTATCCGGGAAGCGGCAGGGGTTTTCCGGATACGTACATTTTTCACACCGTTCACAACTTTCTCCGATGACAAGAAAAGTACCGGAGTATTTTTTATTGATTAGTTTATTGATTAGTTTATGAAAATCAGCAATATGATTTTTATGTTCAATAAGTGTCTTTTCCATCGTTTCCCAATCAAAATCATCCTCCAGTTCTGCCGTGGTCTGGAGCAAGAG